>CANRPA010000006.1 GCA_947632395.1 uncultured Bacilli bacterium
GTTGTTGAATATTTATCTTTTAACATTTCTACTACAAATGAAAAATCTACCATTTCATTTAGTTGTCTCCAAAAATTATCTTTTTCAATTAAGATATCATATAATTCAATATGATTACTAAAACTTAATTCTAATTGGTTACTTCTCTTTAACATACTATCACCATTGTCCTTATATATCTATTATACCAAAATAAAAGACTACTGTCTTTCTTTACAGCAATCTTTGTCTACTTTTTCAGCAGTCTCGCTTTTAAGCTGCTTTTGTTTTATTTAACGTTCTTTTTTCTCTCGCACTCATTTTAACTTTAGTTCCATCTTCTAAAGTAACTAATTGTAAATTAACTTTTTGTGTATGTTTAGTGGCTTTACAAGAGTGTGATCTTCTATTACCAGAAAGTGGTTTTTTATTTGTCGCTTTAACTGCCATAATATTCCTCCATTCAAAAGTTTTTTTCCTATGCCTTTTCAGTCTATCATATTTTACTTTATAAGTCAAATATTTTAATAAAAATATTTAAAATAAATTTTATTTATAGTAAAATATATGTAGGAGGGATAGCATGTATACACCATTTTATATAAAGACGGATAATAGTTTGTTAGATTCTATTATAAGTGTAAATTCACTTATAAATTATGCACTAAAAAATAACATTAAATCACTTGCTATTACAGATAATAATATGTATGGTGTTATGGATTTTTATAAACTATGTACTAAGAATAATATAAAACCTATAATAGGTCTTGAAGTAAAATATAATAATAAAAATTTAGTATTTTATGCAATTAATTATGAGGGATATAAAAATTTAGTTAAATTATGCACACTTTCTAGCGAAAAAGAACTAACTTTAAATGAATTAGAAAAATATTCAGGATATTTGGTGTGCATAGTTCCTTTTAATAGTTTATCTATTTATAATGATGTAAAAAGTTTTTATAAATATATATATATAGGTTATAAGACATTGGAAGAGTCAAACAATATAGATTATGAAAATAAAATATATATGCAAGAAACCTTATATTTAGAAAAAACTGATAATCAGTATATTAAATATTTAAATGCAATAAAAATGGGGGTTACAATTGATTATGTAGATGAATCTAAATTAGATAATTATTTATTATTAGAAGATGAATTTAACCAAAAATATAAAGAAAGTATTGAAACAAATCATTTTATAACAGATTTATGTAATGTTAAGATAGAATTTAATAAGGATTTAATGCCTGAATTTGATAATCCTGATGGATTAGATAGTTTTTCATATTTAAAAAAGAAATGTGTAGAAGGACTAAAAAATAAATTTGGTTTGACAGTAAAAGAAGCATATAAAACAAGACTTAAATATGAACTAGATGTTATAAATAAAATGGGCTTTTGTAGATATTTTTTGATAGTTGAAGATTATGTTAGGTATGCGAAAGAAAACAATATAATAGTTGGAAGTGGTAGAGGTAGTGCGGTAGGCTCTCTTGTTGCTTATTTACTTAATATAACAGATGTAGATCCAATTAAATATAATTTACTTTTTGAAAGATTTTTAAATCCAGAAAGAGTAAGCATGCCCGATATTGATATAGATTTTGAACATTTAAAAAGAGAAGAAGTAATAAATTATTGTATAAATAAATATGGTGAGAAAAGAGTTGTACCAATAATTACATTTAATACTTTTGGTGCAAAACAAGCAATAAGAGATTGCGCAAAAACAATAGATTTAGATTTAAAATTAATTGATATGTTATGTGGATTAATAGATTCTAAAAAAACTATAAAAGAAAACTATGATAGCAATCCTAAAATTCAAGAATTGGTAAAAAGAAAAGATAATTTGAGTTTATTAATGAAAATAGCTAGTAAATTTGAAGGACTTAAAAAAAATACATCTATACACGCATCGGGTATAGTTATGTCAAATATAGATTTAGATGAAATAATTCCTCTAAGTAAAAGTCACAACTTTTACATAAGTGGTTATGATATGACATATTTAGAAGAAATAGGATTACTTAAAATGGATTTTTTAGCAATCAAAACATTAACTACAATACATGATATTATAGATAGTATAAATCAAGAAAATAATATTAATATAAAATTTGATGATATTCCAATGGGGGATAAAAAGGTATTAGACTTATTTAATAAGGCAGATACAATAGGTATTTTTCAATTTGAATCAGATGGTATGATAAACTTTTTAAAAAAGTTAAAGGTAAAAAGTATGGATGATTTATTTGCAGCTATTGCACTATTTAGACCAGGCCCTATGAAAAACATTCCATCATATATAAATAGAAGGAACCAATTAGAAAAAATAGATTATATTCATCCAGATTTAGAAAAAATATTAAAACCTACTTATGGAATAATGATATATCAGGAACAAATAATGCAGATTGCAAATGTAATGGCGGATTATACATTAGGGGAAGCTGATATACTTAGAAAAGCAATGAGTAAAAAGAAAAAGGAAATATTACTTAATGAAGAAAAAAGATTTAAAGACCGAGCACTTAAAAAAGGTTATGATGAAAAATTAATAGATAGAGTATACGATTTAATGCTTAAATTTGCCGAGTATGGATTTAATAAATCTCATTCAATTGGATATTCAATAGTAGCTTATAAAATGGCATATTTGAAGGCATATTATCCTAAAAACTTTATTACTTATTTACTTTCAATGGATATAAGTGATAGTTCTAAAACAAAACAATATATATATGAAGCAAGAAAAAATAATATAAACATTTTAAAGCCAGATATAAATTTAAGTGAAAGAAAATATAAGATAGAAAATGGTGGTATAAGATATCCTTTATCTAATATAAGGAATATAGGTGCTGGAAGTGCAGAATTTATAATATCTGAAAGAAAAAATGGTGATTATATAGATATATTTGATTTTGTTAGAAGATGTTATGGTAAAACAGTTACATCTAAGACATTAGAATCATTAGTTATTTCAGGAGCATTTGATTCATTTGGATATAATAAAAAAACACTTATAACTAATTTAGATTTAATAATTAATTATGGTGAATTAATAAAAGATTTAGATAGAACTTATGCTTTAGAACCGGAAATAATAAAGGTAGAAGAATATACTAAAAAAGAATTAATGGAAAAAGAACTTGAAATATTTGGATTTTATTTAACTAATAATCCAATAACAGATTTTAAATCTAAGTACAATAATATAATAGATGTAAAAGATATAGAATATTACTTTACTAAAAACATAGATATAATAGTAATGATAGATAAAATAAAAGAAATAACAACATCTAAAAACGAAAAAATGGCATTTTTAACTGGTAGTGATGAACTTAGAACATGTGATATAGTATTATTCCCTAAGACGTATAACAAATACAATAATTTAAATATAGGAGATATAATACATATAAATGGCAAAGTAGAAAGAAGATTTGATAAATACCAAATTGTAGTAAATACTATAACGAAATTATAAAACTATTATTTTATAAAAAACTAAATAAAATATGTTTCATTTTTAAAATAATTATGTTAAAATGTTATTAGTAGAAGTTAGAATTGGAGGAACAAAAAATGGGTTTTGCTAAAAACTGGTTTAATAAAAACGATAAAGATTCAGAATTAGAGAACGATTTTTATGATATAAAGAAAGAAGATGCTATTGAAGAAGGCGGATCTAAAATGATTCTTTTAGAACCTCGTGCATATTCTGAAACTGATCAAATAGCTAATCATTTGAAAAAAAGGAATACAGTAGTTGTTAACCTTAAAAGAGTAACAGGTGAACAAGCTCAAAGAATTATGGATTTTTTGAGTGGTGTTATATTTGCTATTAAAGGTGAAATACAAAAAATTGGAACAGGGATTTATTTATGTACACCAAATAATGTAAATATACAAGGTAAAATATCAGATGAAAATGAGAAAGATAAAAAAGATAAAGATGACGATAATGCAAATTATGAGTGGTAAAATGCTTGAAAAATAAAGATTAGTGTGTTATTATATATAACACTACTTTAATTGAGGGATGCTTATGGAAAGTGGTAGAACATTTAAAAACTATACTCCTGAAGAAATTGATAGATTTTTAGATAAAATAATTAATCAAGTAGAGATAATGATTGAAGATAATAAGTCTAAAGTTAGAGAGATTGTTCTAAAGGATAAAAAAATTGAGGAACTTGAAAAAAGACTTAGTGATTTGAGTCGTATTCAAGAAAAATTAAATCATTATGAGCGTATGGAAGGTACATTAAATAGAGCGATTATGATGGCACAAAAAACTTCTGATCAAATAAAAAGTACAGCACATAAAGAAAGTGAAATAATACTTGAAGACGCTAAAAGGAATGCTAATCGTATAGTAAATGAATCTCTACTTAAAGCAGAAAAAACCGAAATGGAAGCAGAAGCACTCAAAAGAAATATAGTAATATTTAAAAAAAGGCTTAGAAATATTATAGAAAATCAACTTGCTATGGTTGATGAGATAGAGGAAGTTGATTTTAAGTATTAGGTTAATAAAGACATTATATAAAATAAATGATAGAGACGATATAATATAAATTTTAAAGAGAGTCTAAGTTTGGTGGAATTAGATAAACGAATATTATATGAATCACTCTTGATATTTTTAATGAAAATTAAAACGGTTAATGAACGTTATACATTTAAGAGCATAATACTATTATGAAATAGGGTGGTACCGCGTAAATCGTCCCTATATTTATAATAGTTTTTATATATTTAGGAGGTTAATATGTGTAGATTTGAAGAATTAAGTAAAGATAAAAATAGTGAAGTAGAAGCAAAATTAAGTGAGAAGTTTATAAATGAAAATTTACTTGAAAAAACAATAGAAAATAGAAAAAATAGTAAAAATTTTGTATTTTATGATGGTCCAGCAACTGCAAATGGTATGCCAGGTATACATCATATGCTTGCTAAACTTTTAAAAGATACAGTTTGCAAATATAAAACTATGAAAGGATATAGAGTCCTTAGAAAAGTAGGTTGGGATACACATGGATTACCAGTTGAGGTTCAAGTAGAAAAAGAACTTGGATTTAATGGTAAGGGAGATATTGAAAAATACGGTATAAAAGAATTTAATGAAAAATGTAGAGAAAGTGTTTGGAAAAATGAAACTGCATTTAAAGATTTTACAAATAAAATGGGACAATTTATAGATTTAAAAAATCCTTATATTACTTACGACAATAATTATATAGAAACAGAATGGTGGATACTTAAGAAATTTTTTGATGCTGGACTTATTTATAATGGACTTAAAATACTTCCTTATTGTCCTAGATGTGGTACAGGACTTGCAAGTCATGAAGTTGCTCAAGGATATAAAGAAATAACAGTTAATACTGTAACAGTACCATTTAAAGTTAAAAATCAAGATAATACTTATTTACTTATTTGGACAACAACTCCATGGACACTTATGTCAAATGTTGCTGCATGTGTAAACCCAAATGAAAAGTATGTCAAGTGCTTATCAAAAGGATTAAATTTTATAGTTGCCGAAAAATTATCTCATAAAGTACTTGGAGATGAATTTGAAGTAGTAGAAGAATACATGGGAAAAGATTTAGAATATTTAGAATATGAACAATATATGGATATTCTTAAAGTAAACAAAAAGGCTTTTTATGTAACATGTGCAGATTATGTAACAATGGAAGATGGTACAGGTATAGTTCATATCGCACCAGCATTTGGTCAAGATGACTATGAAGTAGGACTTAAATATGATCTTCCAGTATTGAATCCAGTAGATGAAAATGGTTGTTATACAGATGGACCTTGGAAAGGTAGACTTGTTGTAGATAGCGAATTAGAAATAGAAATAATTAAATATTTAGCAAGCCAAGATAAAATATTTAAAAAACAAAAAATGGTTCATAATTACCCACATTGTTGGAGATGTAAAACTCCTTTAGTTTATTATTCAAAACCAAGTTTATATATAAAGGTAACAGACTTTAAAGAAAAAATAATAGAAGCTAATAAAACAGTTAATTGGTATCCAGATTATGTAGGAGAAAAGAGATTTGGTAATTGGTTAGAAAATTTAAATGACTGGGCAATATCTCGTAATAGATATTGGGGAACTCCAATACCTTTATGGGAGTGTGAATGTGGTCATAAAGAAATGATAGGATCAAGAGAAGAATTAGTAGAAAAATCTATAGAAAAAATTGATAAAACTATTGAACTTCATAGACCATATGTTGATGATGTACACATTAAATGTCCTAAATGTGGTAAACAAATGTCTAGAATCAAGGAAGTAATGGATTGTTGGTTTGATTCTGGTTCAATGCCATTTGCTCAATATCACTATCCATTTGAAAATAAGGAACTATTTGAAAGTCAATTTCCAGCCGATTTTATATGTGAAGGTATAGATCAAACAAGAGGATGGTTTTATTCATTACTTGTAATATCAACATTTGTAATGGGTAAAAGTCCATATAAAAATGTATTAGTTAATGATTTAATAACAGATAAAGATGGTCATAAAATGCATAAAAGTAAAGGTAATGCAGTAGAACCATTTACTAGTATTGAAAAATATGGTGCAGATCCAATTAGATGGTATATGCTTTATACATCGCCAGTTTGGACACCTCTTAGGTTTGATGAAGAAGGAATAAAGGAAGTACAATCAAAATTCTTTAATACATTAAAAAGTACATATTCATTCTTTAGTATGTATGCTAATATAGACAAAATAGATCCTAAAAGTTATGAAATAAAGTATGAAGATTTAGAGGAAATAGATAAATGGTTATTATCTAAATATAATAAATTAGTTAAGAATGTTACAAACAATATGGATAATTATGATTTAACTACAGCAGAACGTGAAATACAAAATTTTGTAGTAGAAGATTTATCAAATTGGTATATAAGACGTAACAGAAGAAGATTTTGGTCAAGTGAAAATAACATATCTAAACTTGCAGTATATAAAGTAACATATGATATATTAGTTGGTGTATGTAAACTTATCGCACCAATGATACCATTTACAAGTGAGGAAATATATACAAAATTAACTAAAGAAGAATCAGTTCATTTAAGTGATTATCCTACATTTGATGAAAAATTTATAAACGAAAAAATAGAAAACAGAATGGATTTAGTAAGAGATTTAATTAGTCTTGGTAGAAATATAAGAGAAGAAGTAAAAATAAAAGTTAGACAACCAATTAGTGAAGCACTAATAGATGCTAAAAACGAAAAACTTATTAGTGATTTAACAAATTTAATAAAAGAAGAATTAAATGTAAAAGAAGTTAAATTCATTAAAGATGTAGAAAATTATATGAATTTTACAATAAAACCAAACTTTAAAGAAGTAGGAAAAATATTTGGATCACTTATGAAAGAATTTGGTGATAAACTTTCTAAATTGAATACTACTGATATATTGAAATTAAAAAATGATGAAACAATTAAAATGACTATCGGAGATACCGAATATGACATAGATTCAAATATGGTAGATATTAGAATAAGTTCAAAAGAAGGTTTTGACGTTGCAACTAGTTTTTCTAATTTCATAATAATAAATACTGAACTTACTGAAGAACTAATTATGGAAGGAATTGCTCGTGAATTAGTATCTAAAGTACAAAATATGAGAAAAACAAAAGATTTTGATATAGCAGATAGAATAACATTATACTATAGTGGTGATGAAGAAGTAATTAAAGCAATAAATAGTTTTGAAGACTTTATTAAAAATGAAACTTTATCAACTAATATTGAAATTAAATCTAATTTAAAAGAAGAAGTAGATTTAAATGGACATATGATTTATATAGATGTAGAAAAAAATTAAAGAAAGATAGTATTATCTTCTTTTTTTATTTTAAATAATGTGTTAATATATACGGAGGTGATATATGTGCAAGAATTTTATGAAACGATACCTCTCTCAGTAAATAAAGCAAAATTATATATAGAAAATTCTAAAATAGAACAAGAAAAGAATGAATTAGAACAATTTATAAGTGATAATAAATATATGAATAGTAAAGAATTTTCAAAAAATGTTTTATTTACACAAGAAATAAAAGCTAATAATACTATTGAAGGTTATACTGATGATATTGGACTTATATATGATATAATAAAAAATAAACTAAATATAAATGATAAAACAAAAATGGCAAGAATATTGAATTTATATAATGGGTATAAATTTATATTTAAAAATAAAGAAATAAATAAAGAAAGTTTAAAAACTTTATACAGCATATTGTCTAAAGATTTGCTTGAAGAATACGATGTAAATAATATGGGAAAGTATTATAGAAATAAACCAGTATATATATATTATAGCGCTAATTTAGATGTCTTTCCTGATATGGGAATGGATAGTGAATATATAGATAAATATATGAACGAATATTTTGAATATGTAAATAGTAATAATAATTTAAATACACTTACTGATTATTATATTAAATCTCAAGTAATGCATTTTCAATTTGTAAATATACATCCTTTTTTTGATATAAATGGTAGAACAGCTAGAACAGTTAGTATGTGGTATTTATTAAATAATAAAGTATATCCTTATATAATATTTAATAGGGCAATAAGTCTTAGTAAAACAAAATATTATAAAGTGATAAGAAAAGCAAAACAAACATGTAATGTAACGTATTTTTTAAAATTTATGTTAGATAACGTAAGAATAGAATTAGAAAAAGAATATATTATGGAAATGATAAAATCGTCTAGTAGTGGGTTAACACCAATTGATTACCAAACTATATACTATATACTTTCAATGAATGGAATTTTAACAGCGAGAGATTTTTGCCACTTTTATAATTTAAATAATGATAAGAAAAAAGTAAAGGAAATATATGAAAATATGATAATACCACTACTTGATAAAAATATAATAATAATTCTTAGGGAAACTGATAAGTTTATAAATGATAAAGATAAAAATTTTATATTTAAATTAAATGAAGATAAATATGAAGTGAATCCCAATAAAATAAAAAAATTAAAGTTATAAGTATAAAAATACTTTTATATAAAATTTATCACATACTAAGAAAAAAATAACATTATTATCTTTTTGACGTAAAATACAAATATTTTATTTGTATTTCTTTTGTTTTACAATGAAAAGTGTTATAATGTAGAAGGTGATATACTTATGGAGCATATAAAAGGTATTGACATAAATTACATAGATTATGGCAAAGGAGAAAATACTGTAGTACTTTTACATGGTTGGGGTCAAAATATAAGTATGATGCAACCTGTAGGAGATAAACTCCAAAAAAATAATAGAGTAATAATAGTAGATTTACCAGGATTTGGTGAAACAAAAGAACCAGAAGATATATGGACTATGTATGATTATGCAGATTGTATTAAAGAACTTTTAGACAAATTGAATGTAGATAATCCAATAATGATTGGGCATTCATTTGGTGGTAAAATAAGTTTAATATATGCGAGTAAATATAAAACACAAAAATTAATATTATTTGGAAGTCCATTTAAACGTGCAATAAAAAAACTTAGTATGAAAACTAGGATATTAAAGAAACTAAAAACAGTACCAATAATAAATAATTTAGAAGGTTTTGCAAAAAAACATATAGGTTCTAGAGATTATAAAAATGCAAGTGAATTTATGCGAAAAATATTAGTAGAACATGTAAATTTAGATATTACAGAGGATGTAAAAAAAATAAAATGTCCAACACTTATAATATGGGGAACTAATGATGATGAAGTACCAATAGAAGATGCATATGAACTTGAAACTTTAATAAGTGATTCAGCAGTAATTCCATATGAGGGATGTACTCATTATGCATATTTAGAGAACTTAGGTCAAACAGTAAATATAATAAAAAATTTTATAGGAGGATAGTATGACTTTATTTTTAATATCTTTAATTCCATATTTGATATTTACAATATGTAAAACAAAAAATTCATTTCATATGTTACAGCAAAATTTTTACAATGATGATAACAGATATTTAAAATGGATACTTGCTAATATAACAAAAATATCATTTGAGTCAGATATATTATTTGTAACTTTAGTATGTACTATATTTTTTAAAACAACAATAACACTTAGTTTATTTATAATATTGTATTCAATAATATTTTTAATTTATAGAAAGAAAAAAGTAATAGCGAAAAAACCATTAGTAATAACAGCCCGTATAAAAAGATTATCATTTACTATGTTCATTTTATATTTTATAATGATAATTCCAATAATAGTTAATTTTGATTATGATAATCTAATTTATGAATATTTGGTATTAGGTCTTGCTACATATTTAAATGTATTTGTAGTAATGCTTGCTAATATAATAAACAAACCAGTTGAGAAGTGTGTATATTTATATTATAAAGTAAAAGCTATAAAAAAATTAAAACAAATGAATATACCTGTTGTTGGTATTACAGGAAGTTATGGTAAAACTAGTAGTAAAAATATAATAAATGACATATTAAATGTAAAATTTAATTCATTTGCTACACCTAAAAGTTTTAATACTCCATATGGTCTTATGAATTCAATAAATAATTATTTAGATAAATTTAACGATATATTTATAGCTGAAATGGGAGCATTTAAAATTGGAGAAATTAAACAAAATTGTAAATTAGTAAAACCTAAATATGGAATTATTACTAATATAGGTGAAGCACATTTAGAGACATTTGGTTCAAGAGATAATATAATGAAGGGTAAATTTGAATTAGTAGAATCTTTACCATCAGATGGTTTAGCAATTTTAAATGGTGATGATGAATATCAATTAAAATATAAAATAAAAAATGATTGCAAAGTAAAATGGATTGCGATAGATAATCATGATGTTGACTTGTATGCTACAAACATAAAATTATCTAATAGTGGTACAAGTTTTGAATGTGTATTTAAAGGTGATAATACTAAATATGAATTTCATACTAAGTTGTTAGGAAAACATAATGTATATAACATATTAAGTGGTATATTACTAGGACATGAACTTGGATTAAGTATAGATGAGTTAAAAAGAGGAGTAAATAGTGTAAAAACTATAGAACATCGTTTAGAACTTAAAAAATATGGGAATATTAATATAATAGATGATGCTTATAATTCTAATCCAGTAGGATCTAAAATGGCAGTTGAAGTTTTAGGACTTATGAATGGGACTAAAATAATAGTAACTCCTGGTATGATTGAATTAGGCGCCAAACAATATGAATTAAATAAAAAATTTGGAGAATATATAAGCAAATCTGTGGATTATGTTATATTAATAGGTAAAAAGCAAACTAAACCTATATATGATGGATTAATAGAAAATAAATTTGATGATAAAAAAATATTTATATTAAATGATGTAAGGGATGCTTTTACTCTTATGAAAAAACTTGCTAAAGGTGATACATACGTGCTTTTAGAAAATGATTTACCAGATTTATTTAATGAATAGGAGAGATGTATATGAAGATAAAAGTTGGTGTAATATTTGGTGGAGAAACTGTAGAACATGAAGTAAGTATAATATCTGCAGTTCAAGCAATGGAACACATTAATACTGAAAAATATGAAGTAGTTCCAATATATATAAGTAAAGATAGAATTTGGTATACTGGTAAAATGCTTATGGATATAGATGTCTATAGAGATTTTGAAGAACTAAAAAAATACGCTAAAGAAGTAACTTTAGTAAAAACTAAAGATGGTTTCTATTTACAAAATACTAAAGGATTATTTAGAAAAAATATAACTGATATAGATATAGCATTTCCAATAGTACATGGAAATAATGCAGAAGATGGAACTATTCAAGGTTATTTAGATAGTGTTGGAATTCCATATGTTGGAAGTAAGGTACTTGGTAGTGCTTTAGGTCAAGATAAAGTAATTATGAAACAAGTTATGAAAGATATGGGACTTCCTATAGTGGATTATATTTGGTTTTATGATAATGAATATGCTGATGATACAGAAAAGATATTTGATAAAGTAAAAAAATTAGGTTATCCAGTAATAGTAAAACCAGCAACACTTGGTAGTAGTGTAGGTATTACATATGTAAAAGAAGAAAAAAATCTTGCAAATGCTATAGAAGAAGCAATGAAATATGATATAAAAATAGTAATAGAAAAAGCAGTACAAAATTTAACAGAAGTAAATTGTAGTGTATTTGGAAACTATGCATATCAGGAAACAAGTGTTATAGAAGAAGTCACTAGTGATGAAGAATTTTTAACATATGCAGATAAATATATTGGTGGAGGTAAAGGAAAATTAAAAGGATCTTCCAAAGGTATGGCAAGTGCTTCAAGAAAAATACCTGCTGATATTAGTAAGGAAATGGAAAAAAATATAAAAGAAACTTCTAAAGAAGTATTTAGATGTTTAAACTTATCAGGTGTATGTAGAATAGATTATTTAATTGATAAACAAACAAATAAATATTATGTAAACGAACCAAATACAATACCTGGTTCATTAGCATTCTATTTATGGGAACCTACAGGTAAAAAATATCAAGATTTACTTGATGATATGATAACTTTAGCTATTAAAGATTATAAAAATAAATCAAAAAAAATATATTCATTTGAAAGTAATATATTAAGTAATTATGGTGGAACTAAAGGATTAAAAGGAATGAAAGGGAAATTAAAAAATTAATTTCTCTTTTTAAATATCAATGAGTTAAATATTATTTTCAAAAATAAAAAAATATGATATACTATAGTAGTATTTGAGGTGAAATCAAAGCATGGTAAAATACAAAAAAGATCAAGAATACTTATTAATTATAGATAATATAATGCAAAATAAAAAGTTTAAAGAAATGCAAAATATAAAGCATCATAACACAAATAGATTAGATCATTCACTTAAAGTTTCGTATTATTCATATAAAATAGCAAAATCATTAAAGTTAGATTATAAAGATGTAGCTAGAGGTGGTTTATTACATGATTTTTATACTGAAAAAATAAGTGATTGTGATAAAATAAAAGATAAAATATTATTGTTTTCAACTAAGCACCCAAATGAAGCAGTAGAAAATTCGTTAGAATATTTTGATTTATCAGAAAAAGAAATAAACATTATAAAAACACATATGTTTCCTATAGATTATAAAGTTCCAAAATATGCAGAAAGTTGGATAGTAAGTATAGTTGATAAAGTACTTAGTTTAGGCGAGTTTTCTAAAAAAATTAGTCATAAACTAACTTATATGATTAATTTATATTTATTATTTGTAGTTAATATAATAAAATAGGCTTACAATGTAAGTCTAGATTTGTATCCGTAGCTCAGTAGGATAGAGCGATTGCCTCCTAAGCAATAGGTCGTTGGTTCGATTCCAATCGGGTACACCAGATTGATACCAAACTCGGACTATTTATAATTCGAGTATATATAATAAAAGACAACTTGCAAAAAAGTTGTTTTTATGTTATGATGTATTTGTCAAGGAAACTTGCATAAAATAAAAAAAGGATACATTTGATTGCAGGAATCAGATGTTATCCCTTATGGAATGCATCTGAAATCAACTATTGTTGAAATCAGATGCTTTTGCTATTTTAGAAGTAAAATAATTACGACTAAGAATAGGAGTAATATTGTAATAAATTGAGAAAATTCTCTTTTTGTCATAAATATCACCGCCTTTCTTTTATCCTTTGATAAATAGAAAGGGAAAGCATCTGATATATTTCAAATGTATCCATGAATATTATATCAAACATTCGTTCTTAATACAATAAAAATAATATTTGATATGAAAAAAAGCATAAAAGTTGAAAAAAACTACATAGTAGATAATTTTTTATCAAAAGGTTATGCTCAATTTTATGTAGAAAATGAAATAATAAATCTAACTGAAGGAGAAATGTTAGTATACAAAGTATGCATTTAAAGGACATTTTATTTCTATTTTGATAGATTGTCCTACCTTTGATTCAGCAGATGATATTATTTATGAGGAACAAATTAAAGAATAAGTGCTTTAAAAAATTGTAGTACTTCTTAGATTGATACCAAACTCGGACTATTTATAATTCGAGTATGTATAACAAAGACAACTTGCAAAAAAGTTGTTTTTATGTTATGATGTATTTGTCAAGGAAACTTGCATAAAATAAAAAAGGATACATTTGATTGGGATAATCAAATGCAATCCCTTATGGGTTGCATCTGAAATCAACTATTGTTGAAATCAGATGCTTTTGCTATTTTAGAAGTAAAATAATTACGACTAAGAATAGGAGTAATATTGTAATAAATTGAGAAAATTCTCTTTTTGTCATAAATATCACCGCCTTTCTTTTATCCTTTGATAAATAGAAAGGGAAAGCATCTGATATATTTCAAATGTATCCATGAATATTATATCAAACATTCGTTCTTAATACAATAAAAATAATATTTGATATGAAAAAAAAGTATAAAAGTTGAAAAAAACTACATAGTAGATAATTTTTTATCAAAAGGTTATGCTCAATTTCATGTAGAAAATGAAATAATGAATCTAACTGAAAGAAAAATGTAAGTGATTTCTAAAAATACAAAGTATTCATTTAAAGGACATTTTGATTCCTTTGGGCAGATTGTCCTGCCTTTGATTCAGCAGATGATATTATTTATTAGGAACAAATTAAAGACTAAGTGCTTTAAAAAATTGTAGTACTTCTTAGATTGATACCAAACTCGGACTATTTATAATTCGGGTATGTATAATAAAAGACAACTTGCAAAAAAGTTGTTTTTATGTTATGACACATTTGTCAAGGAAACTTGCATAAAATAAAAAAGGATACATTTGATTGTGTGAATCAGATGTTATCCCTTATTGGTTGCATCTGAAATCAACTATTGTTGAAACCAGATGTTTTTATTATCTAAATAGTAAGCATTATCATTTAATAAAATCACTAAACAAATAGTTCCTTTATCATTTTCTTGACTTTGATTTATCATCGTCAAATAATTTTTTTGTTATTTTTCTTAACTTATCAACTAAAAATTCATATTCTTTTGCTTTACTCGTTGTTTAATTACACCATTGCTTAAGTCAAATAAATTGTTATCCCTTACTACCCTTAGCATATTAACAAATTCTGGAAAATCTTGACTATCTTTATATATATCTATATCATATCCATACCATATATCAAATGCAGTTTGAGCTCCATTTTTTAACATTTGTTGAACTTTAGAACTTCCAAAGACACAATTATTACTTTGATCATTTAAAGAATGATGTAATCCACTATCTTGATATAATTTAGATTGTAAATCAGCTTCAAATTTATCAAGGAAATGAGCAAGTATTGACTGATTAGTAATTAAATCATCAAAATCAAACAGCATTTTTATTATTCTTTTTCTGTCACTTAAATTACCAACGGCATTAATCATTGCCTTATGTTCCATTTTTTTCTTTTCTTCAGGTGTAATTCCATCAAAAGGTGTTATATCTCCAATTAATGTTTCTCCAATTTCATGAATAGCTAAAAGTTTGTTAACTTCATCTATTTCAATATTTCTATCAAAATTTAATTTCTCATTATAATCAAATTCTGAATCCATTGCTATTGCCAAAGCAATCGTACCTACAATATGTTCTGATATTCTTTCTATTCTTTCAGAATTGATATTCCAATGTTTACTGTCCCATCCACTTCTAATTTTATTCTTTAACCTAAAATTAAGATAATAAAACCTAAAAATTTCTTCATATTTAGAATATTCTTCAGCATTTTTAGGCATAAAAATTTTAACACCTTCTTTTAGTAAATTCGAATATTCCAATGAATTTCCTTGTTCTGAAATTAACTTAGTTAAAGAAAAATCTAACATTTTATATTTAAAAATAAGTTTAGATTCTTTAGTTTGTAATAAACGTGTTTCATCTATTTCAGCTTTATATTGTTTTCCTTTTTTTAAAGAATCTACAAAATTATAATTTGGATTTAATCTTGAAAAATCATCTAATAACATAATTCTCAATAACTTTCCTACGTTATCAGTTTCCTTAAATTCAGAATCAATCGCTATTGCTAATATCATACTTCCAAAAATATGATCAGCAACACTATAATTATTAATTTTATCTATAATTGTAGTTTTTAATTTATTTGCTTGCGTATAAAATGTTAATGTATTTTTTATTTCTTCTAATTTTTGCATGATAAATCTCCCTTGTTGATTGTATATTATACACTATATTTTTTAATTTTTAATAATAATTTTAACTTTTTTTAATTATTTTTTGTTATTTGTGCTAAAGTACTATTAGAGATTGGTATCAAATTTGGAAAATTCGATTAAAAATTTAAAACGTACTTGATAAAAGCGCGTTTTTTTACAATGTATATTTAATTAAAATGTAAAAGGCTATAAAAAAAAATAAATTTTAATAACTTTTTTCTTTTTATATGATAAAATATTAGTAGGTGGTAAGATGAAAAATAAAAAAGTGATGGTATTTTTGTGCATAACTTTAATATTTTTGATAACATTTTGTTATAATATAATGCCAATATTAGCTGATAGTGGTTTCGATTCAAGTTTTGATAGTGATTTTGATTCAAGTTTTGATAGCGATTCATCTAGTGATGGAGGTTCAGGTGGACTATTTTATTTAGTATATTTATGTTTTGAGTATCCTCTTTTAGGGATAATAGTCCTAGCAATAATAATAGCTTTATTATATTTTCACAGTAAAAAGGCAAAAGAAGTAATAAGTAAGGCGTTAACTTCTAAATTAGAACTTTTGGATGTATCTAAATATCCAGAAGAAAAACAACTTGAAATAGAGGCGTTTAATATATATAAGCAAATACAATATGCATGGATGAATTTTGATGAAGAAACAATTAGAAAATGTACAACAGATGAAATGTATAATATGTATTTGATGCAACTTGATACATTAAAAGTTAAAAATCAAAAAAATTTAATGTATGATATTAAATATTTAGGAAGTAATATAAAGAAGAAAGAAGTAATAAATGGTCAAGAAACAATAATTATGGAAATGAGAGTAAGCTGTCATGATTTTATATATGATACTAAAGCAAATAAAGTTGTAAGAGGAAGTTCTTCTAAAGTAAATTATTATACTTATGAACTTACATATGTTAAAACAGTTAATACTAAAGAAAATTCAGAAGATATTTGTCCTAGTTGTGGTGCTCCAGTAAAAGGAAATAATAGTGGAGTATGTGAATATTGTAGATCAACATTAATTAGTAAAAATTATACATTAATTTTAAGTAAAAAGAAAATGATTTCACAAAGATAATCATTTCTTTTTTTATGCAAAGTTTCTTAAAAGAACTAGTTAATTAATAAATTTTTTAGTATAATACTAATAGGTGAGGAATACATGAGTGAAAAAGGTATCAGCAAATCTAAAGTTATAGAAATATCAAAAATAAAAAAAGAACCAAAATGGATGACAGATTTTAGAATTAAATCATATGAAAAATTTATGGAATTGCCTAATCCATCGTTTGGTCCTGAATTAAACATTAATTTTGATGATATAACTTATTATAAAAAAGTAGGAAAAAATGAAAATAGTTGGGATAAAGTACCAAAAGAAATTAAGGATACTTTTAATAAACTTGGAATTATAGAAGCAGAACAAAAATATTTAGCAGGTATAGGTGCTCAGGTTGAAAGTGAATCAATATATCATAATATGTTGAAAGAATTAACTGATAAAAATGTAATTTTTTGTGATACCGATACAGCACTTAGAGAATATCCAGACATATTTAAAAAATATTTTAATAAATTAGTTAAATATGATGAAAATAAGTATACAGCACTTAATGGCGCAGTGTGGAGTGGTGGAACTTTTATATATATTCCACCACATACTAAACTTGATAGACCACTTCAAAGTTATTTTAGAATAAATAGTGTTAATATGGGGCAATTTGAAAGAACAATAATAATAGTAGATGAAGATTCAGAACTACACTATATGGAAGGATGTACAGCGCCTACCTACTCAACAGATTCACTTCATGCAGCCGTTGTTGAAATATATGTAGGAGCAGGTTCAAAATGTAGGTATACAACAATTCAAAATTGGTCTAATAATGTATATAATTTGGTAACTAAAAGGGCAATAGTAGAAGAAAATGGATTAATGGAATGGATTGATGGTAATATTGGTTCAAAAACAAATATGAAATATCCTGGTTGTATATTAAATGGGGAGTATGCTAAAGGAAGATGCATTTCTATTGCTGTTGCAACTAAAGATCAAATACAAGATGCAGGTTCTCGTATGATTCATTTAGCGCCACATACAACAAGTGAAATAATAAGTAAATCAATTGCTGCTAATGGTGGTGATGCGACATATAGAGGAAAAGTAAGAATAACTAAAAATGCTACAAATTCTAAGAGTATAGTAAAATGCGATACAATAATATTAGATGAAGAATCTAGAAGTGATACAGTACCAGATAATATAGTAGAAAATAATTCATCTAATATAAATCATGAAGCAACAGTATCTAAAATAAGTGAAGAAAAATTATTTTATTTAATGAGTAGAGGATTAACTATGGAAAAGGCAAAAGAGTTATTAATAATGGGTTTTATAGATAGATTTAGAGAAGAACTTCCTATGGAATATGCTGTAGAGTTAAATGCTTTACTCAAAAATTATTTTTAATATTATTAAAGAATTAGCAGGTGAAGTATGAAAAAAGTATTAGTAGGTATGAGTGGTGGTGTTGATAGTAGTGTAAGTGCTATTATACTAAAAGAACAAGGATATGATGTATATGGTGCAACTATGAAACTATGGACTCCAGATGGCGAAAATGTCGCTAGTACAGATGCTAAAAAAGTATGTGACAAAATAGGTATACCACATTATACAATAGATTTAGAAAATCAGTTTAAAAGTTGTGTAATTAAAAAATTTATAGATGGATATAAAAATGCAAGGACTCCAAATCCTTGTATTGAATGCAATAAGTATTTAAAATTTGGTGCAATGTATGAAAAGGCTAAATCATTAGGTATCGATTATATATCAACAGGGCATTATGCTAAGATAGAATATAGCGATAAATATAAAAGATATATACTAAGAAAATCAAAAAATTTAGAAAAAGATCAAAGTTATGTACTTTATAATATTCCTAAAAATATCCTTGAATATGTTTTATTCCCTCTTGAAAACTTTGAATCAAAAGAAGAGATAAGAAAAATTGCATGTGATAATAATCTTTTAGTAGCAAGTAAACCAGATAGTCAAGATATATGTTTTATACCAGATGGTGACTATAAAAATTTTTTAGAAAAAAATAGTGATTTAAAGTCAAAAGAAGGTAATATTATATTTCATGGAGAAGTAATAGGTAAACATACTGGTCTTTATAAGTATACTATAGGTCAGAGGAAAGGACTTGGTATATCACATGAAACTCCACTATATGTGATAGGTTTTAATATAGAAAAAAATGAACTTATTATTGGTGAGGAAAAAGATTTATATATAAAAAGTTTTAAAGTTAAAGATTATAATTTACTTCTTATAGATTCTATAACAGAGCCTATAAAAGTAAATGTTAAAACAAGATATAAAAGTTTAGAACATCCAGCAATAATATCTATGGATGGTAATTTAATAAATGTAGAATTTGAAGAATTACAAAAGGGTGTTACGAGTGGACAATCAGCAGTATTTTACATTGATGATATAGTACTTGGTGGAGGTATAATAGTGTAAATAAAGTTTTTTTAACTTTTATAAGATTATTGAACAAATAGGTAAATATTTTACTTATTTGTTTTTTTGATAAAGACAATATATCTAGTATGATTAATGATAGCTTAACAACGTTTTTATATGAATAAATTAAGTATATTTGACAAATATAATGTATATAAAATAAAATATAAATTAATAATATTGACAAAGATTTATGGTTTTGATAAATTAATATTGTAGACGATAAGTATAGGAGGATATTGATATGATTAATAGAAAAGGTTTTACATTAATAGAATTATTAGCAGTCATTGTAATTTTAGCAATCATTGCTCTAATAGCAACCCCAGTCATTTTAAATATTATTAATAGTGCTAGAGCAAATGCTAAACAAAGATCTGCTGAGTTGGTATATACAGGAGTTCAATATGCATATGTATCTGCTATGTATGGTGGAATTGAAGGAACTTATGTACCTAATCCAAGTTTAGAAGACATAAAACAATACTTAAATGTAGATAATGTAGATAAAGAAAATAAAGTTACATTCGATAAAGAAGATGCACCAGAAATGCTTAAAATAGAAACAAATGATGGAGCATACTGTGAAGTAACTATAAACAATGGATTACAAGTTTCATGTTATTCTAGTACAGAAAAAGAAAATGCAAAACATTACTTTACAAAATATGTACAAACTGATTCAGAAGCTGCAGATGCTACTCCAGATGATTCAGAAGTTACAGATGCTACTCCAGTATCATTTGAAACTGATGATTGGGCTACAATACAAAAAGCTGTACAATCAGGAAACTATCCATATCAAGTAGGTGATACTAAAACTGTAGAATTAACTGATTTTGGAACATTTACACTTCGTATAGCAAACACAACTACACCAAGTGTTTGTAATGAGCCAGGTTTCTCACAAACAGCATGTGGATTTGTAATAGAATTTGCAGATATTATAATTACCTATAGGATGAATCCATCTACACCTGAAAATAAATATGGAACAAATGTGGGGGGATGGAATGGCAGTGGATTAAGAATATGTTTGAATAATACAATATATGAGGCTCTACCACAAGAACTAAAGGATGTAATAATAGATACATATGTGGTATCAGGGCATGGATCTTCTGATAGTAGTAATTTTGAAACAACAGATAAGCTATATTCACTTTCAACTGCAGAAATATGGGCAAATGGCTCAAGTAATACAAAAATAATGTATGATACAGCACGAGACAAAACAAGACAATTAGATTATTATGCTAAAGAAGGTGTAACAACAGATAATTATTCTGCAGCCATTAAGCGTTATAATTATGGTATAGTTCCTACCTGGTGGCTCCGCTCGGCTCATTCTCTTTATACTAACTATTTCTATGGTGTGGAGTCTGATGGTGATTATACTAATATGACTGCTAGTAAAACTACTGGTGTCTCTCCAGCTTTCCGAATTGGATGATGTGATAAAAGAAATTATATTTAGCATTATATTAAATAAAAAAGTTTATATATTTCAGACTATTGACAAAGTAAAATTTTGTTAATAGTTTTTATTTTTGTAAAGATTAACAATAAATATATATAAAATGAATTTAAGGAATTTGCCTATTATTAAAAAAACAAATAAGTAAAAATATTTACCTATTTGTTAGTAGTCTAAAAAGTTATGAAACTTTTATTTTTTCATTAATACTAAATTCATATTTATTTATTGGAAATTCAAAAGTATAATAAATATTTTTTTTAAAGAAAATAACATGCCAAGGTTTAAAGTTTTTATAAATATATAGAATATTAAAATTTTTATCGGTCATAATAATATCAATAGGTTTTAACATAAAAAAAGTATGTACTGAATTACATTTAGGAAAACATATTGGTGTATCTATATTTTTTTTTAACATAAGTCCCTTAAAGCGACTTAATAAATTATTGCAAATTTTTATATTAATGGTTGAATTATTTTTTATAATTTCCATATAATCACCATATTTATTATATCACGTTATTGACAAAAAGATAAAAAAATTATAAAATTAATATAGTAATGGAGGTGTATCGTGAAGAAGTTAAATAGCAATGGTCAAGCTTTAGTAGAATATCTACTTATAATAGCTGTTATAAGTGTAATTGTAGTAAGTTTGGTTAAATTATTAGGAGGCTATTTAAAAGATTCTATTACTAAGTCCTCTTGCGATATTAATAATCAAACTTATGTTGAGGGTTCAAAACCTGGTGAAGGTACTTGTCAGGATCTTGAAGAATAATATGTACAATATCTAGAAATTAAATATTTTCTAGAATTTTTTAAATATTGTACATTTTTTTTATTTACAATAATAGTTATGAATAGTATAATATATAAAGGTTGGAGGAAACAAAATGCAAGAAATGACAATGGATAAAATGGTTAATTTATGTAAACAATATGGTTTTATATTCCAAGGTAGTGAAATATATGATGGACTAGCTAATACATGGGATTATGGTCCATTAGGTAGTAGATTAAAAAATAACGTAAAAGATTGTTGGAGAAAAAGATTTATACAAGAAAGACCTAATGCATATGAACTAGATGCAGACATTTTAATGCATCCTAGAGTATGGGAAGCATCAGGACATGTAGATTCTTTTGCTGACCCACTTACTGATTGTAAAGAATGTAAGACACGTCATAGAGCAGATAATTTAATTAATGATTATTCTAAAAGTTCAATTGGAGATTCAATGAGTAATCAAGAAATGATGGATTATATTAAAGAAAATAAAGTTCCATGTCCTAAATGTGGTAAAAGTAATTTTACTGAAATAAGACAATTTAAATTAATGTTTGAAACATATAGAGGAGTTATACAGGATGCTAAAAGTATTGTATATTTAAGACCAGAAAATGCACAGGGAGAATATGTCAATTTTTTAAATGTTCAAAGGAGTATGAGGGCTAAACTTCCATTTTCTATAGGACAAATTGGTAAAGCATTTAGAAATGAAATAACGCCAGGTAATTTTACTTTTAGAACAATAGAATTTGAACAAATGGAGTATCAAACTTTTTGTAAAGAGGGTAGTGATACAGAACTTTATGAATATTTTAAAGAATATGGAAAAAAGTTCTATATGGATTTAGGAATTCCTAGTGATAAATTGAGATTTCATGATCACGAAAAACTTGCTCATTATGCTAAAGCAGCATGCGATATTGAATATTTATTTCCATTTGGTTGGGGTGAAATAAATGGTACACATAATAGAACAAATTTTGATCTTACTAGACATCAAGAGTTTAGTGGTAAAAGTCAGGAATATTTAGACCCAGAGACTAATGAAAAATATATTCCTTATATTATAGAATCAACATATGGACTTGATAGAACTGTTCTTGCACTTTTGTTTAATGCATATCACGAGGATACACTTGAAGATGGTACTACAAGAGAAGTGTTAAGTTTACATCCATATCTTGCACCATATAAAGTAGCAGTTTTACCACTTGTTAAAAAATTCCATAGTGAAAAGGCATTTGAAATATATCAAAAACTTTGTAATAAATTTATGACAACATATGATGAAAGTGGTAATATAGGTAAAAGGTATAGAAGACAAGATATAACAGGAACACCATTTTGTATAACTATAGATGATGAAACAATAAATAATAATACAGTAACAATAAGAGATAGAGATACAATGGAACAAGTAACAATTCCTTTAGATGAAGTAGAAAAATATATAAGTGAAAGAATACAATTTTAATAATAAAAAAATGCAACATGTAAAATAAATATATGTTGCATTTTTTTATTTAAAATTTATAATTTAATAAATTTTTTTTATTCTATTGTTAATGGTTGACTATTTAATTGAAGTTGAATGAATGTATTACCATCGCTAAGAATAACTTCACTTCCATCTAAATATGTATATTTTGTTTTCTCAGTTCTACTAGATTTGCTCCATTTAATTGGTACAGCATAACCATTTGTAATATAAAAACCATTTCCACTTCCTATTGTTCCTAAATCTAGATAATAGTTGCCACTAGTCATTTTTGAATCAATTTTTTGTACAATAATATTTTTTGTAGTATATTGTTCCTTAGTTTCATGATCTATATTAGCGTTTCCATTAACAAACCTTTTATAAACTTTTTTCTCTGTATCGTATTCATAAGTAGCATCAGCACTTCCACTTGGAATATATACTTTGTTTGCAATTTGAGCATTTTCTTTATTAGATAAGTCAACATCATTTGCATCATAATTTAATACTAATCCTTTATCTGTTGTAGAAGAATAGTTATTATCATTTGAGAATGATATTAATCTTGATAAATTTGTATAAGCAGTATGTTCAGTTGCTAAATTCTCTGGATTTTCTCTCCAAAAAGGACTAGAATGTATCATACCATTAATATGATTTATACCAGTAGAATTTATATCATTTTGTGCATATGTACTCCAACCATAAGCAACAAAAATAGCATCATGTTCAAAGGCATAATCTAAAAAATTATGTCTAGCACTTCTTATAGTACCTACTTTTAAATCATCTATGTCTTTATACAATGCCATTAATCTTGTAAGACCACCTTCTACAGGGAATTCATAAACAATATAAGCCTCTTGTAATCCCTGTTGAACTTTAACAGCAGCAGGTGAATTATTTACTACAATAGCATAAGGTCTAGAATTAGAATTTATATCAATAATATCTATTGTTCCTGATATTTCTGGTTGGTCTATTACAGGTTCATCATTTGGTTTTTCATCTACTATTTCTTTTTCTTTCTTTCCACATCCAGTTATGAAAAGTAAAGAAACAAGAAAAACTAACAATACTTTTTTCATTTAACAACACTCCTTTAACTACATTAAACATATATCATAAAATATTGTTTACAAATTAATTATATATAAAAATAATTATAAAATCAATAGTTCATTTATTAGTATAATTTATGTAAAATAAAAAAGGATTAGAGCCCTTTTTTTAATGTGTTTAATATATTTTCTTTTTCTATATCACTTGAATTATTCCATAAAATTTCAAAGAAAACTCCAAGACCTGGTAAAGTAATTTCATCATTATCTTTAATTGATGATACGATAGATTCTCTAATTTCATTAATATTGCTTTCTTTAAAATTCTTTTTAATACTTTCTCTAATATTTATATCCATAAAATTCCTCCCAATATTATGATGAAAATAAAAACTAAAATTATACAAAAAAAAGAATTACTTAAATAATTCTAATTTTAAATTTTCAAGATTTTGATCCATAAGTGTAATATAATCATTTCTATCAAGTAATATATCATGTAGATCAGTTAATGTATATAATTCAATAGTAGTGCATCCAGTTTTTTCTATAATATCATTTATTTCATCACTTACTGTTTCTCCATATTTGATAAATACATAACTATTATTTTTGCTATTTAAAAGATTTAATGCATTATTAACTTCCTTATCAGTTTTAGTATCTTTATCTAAAGATATAACATTAATTCCATATTTTTCTAAATATTTAAATGCATCATCAGTAACAATAATATTCTTATTAACGGCATTTTTAATACTACTATAATATCTACCATCTAGACTAGTTAAATTAATTTTTAGTTTTTCATAATTTTTTTCAACATCATTTATAAGATAAGTCTTTTTAATATATTCAATAAAACCATTTTTTATATTATTTGCAATTGTCAATAATTTATTAGGATCTAACCATAACTCTTCTACAGAATAATCTATAGGTATATCACTTGTAGCATCTATTATTTTTAATTTTTTATTTTTTTCATTCATAGTTTTTAAATAGTCAGTTTCTTTAGTTAATCCATTAAATATAAATAAATCATTTTTTGAATATTCATCAAGTAAAACATCGGTAACTTTAAAATCTTCAATATTAGAATCTGTTGGATAAATACTATAAATTTTACTATGATTTCCATATAAATAATTAACTACATAATTTATTGGATATACTGATGTAGTAATAGATATATTATCCATATTTTCTTCTTTAAAACAACCTGTTAAACTAAAAAGTATAATAGTTAATAATAATAATTTTATTTTTTTCATTTTTTTACTCCTTTTGGTACTAAATCAATTCCACCTTTAGATAATGGATTGCATTTAATTATTCTTTTTATTGTTAAAAGACCACCTTTAATACATCCATATTCACCTATAGCCTCAATTCCATAATTAGAGCAAGTAGGTATAAATTTACAATTTTTATGGGAATTAAAAGGTATCATTTGGTATGCTTTTATCATTCCAATTAATATATATTTCATGTAAACACCTAATATAATTATACTAAAAAACATACGAAAAGTAAATTCCTCAAATCACTAAATATAATGAAATGTTTAAATATAAAATATTTAATACTTATTAACATTTTATGTTTAAAAATTACAAAAAAATTAAATACTAATTTCTATTTTGAAAAATATTTGATATAATAATGTTGGTGGTTTAAATGGAAGAATTATTAAATAAATTAAATATTCCATATAAAAATATAAAATTATATGATAGGGCTTTGACTCATACTAGTTATGCTAATGAAAATAATGTAGAGAGTTATGAAAGATTAGAATATCTAGGTGATGCAGTATTAGAACTTATAATAAGTGAATATTTATATAAAAATACAGAATATGAAGAAGGAAAAATGACTAAATATAGAAGTCATTATGTATGTGAAAATGCAAATAATGAGTATTCTAATAGATTAGGATTAAATGAATACTTAAAACTTGGTCATGGAGAAGAAGAACGAGGAGGAAAATTTAGAAAAACTATTGGTGGAGATATATTTGAATCATTTATAGGTGCTATGTACTTAGATTTAGGTCTTGATGAGGTAAAAAAATTTATATATAAAAATGTAATACCTTTAATAGAAGATAAAACTGTAGATTTTTTTGATGATTATAAATCAGTATTACAGGAATTAGTCCAAACGGATAAGAAAAGTTTAGAATATATAGTAATAGATGAGCAAGGACCAGCTCATGATAAAACATTTACAGTAGAGGTAAGAATAGATAATATAGTATATGGTATGGGGGTTGCACATAGTAAAAAAGAGGCGGAACAAATTGCCGCACATGATGCTTTATTAAAAGCACAAAATGGTTTAGAATAGGAGAGAATTTTATGGGAAGATTTCCAAATATAGCTGCAGCTAAAGCAAAAACAGGAGCAGCAAAAGGTAAATTATATGGTATGTATGCTAAGGAAATATATCAAGCAGCAAAAAATGGTGGAGTAACACCAGAAGGTAATCCAAGTCTTAAAAGATTAATTGAAAAGGCTAAAAAGGAACAAGTACCTAGTGATGTTATAAAAAGAGCAATAGATAAGGTAAGTAGTGGAACTGGAGAAAATTATGAAACATTGACATATGAAGTTTTTGGACCAGCAGGATCTACTCTTATGGTAGAATGTTTGACAGATAATACTAATAGAAGTGTAAGTGATGTTAGAGCAGTTGTAAATAAATGTCATGTAAAAATGGGAGGCATGGGAAGTGTTTCTTACATGTATGATAATTTATGTATAGTAGGATTTAGTGGATTAACAGAAGATGAAGTTATGGATGCTTTAATTGAAAATGGTATAGATTTTGTCGATATAGAAAATAATAATGGAAATATATTAATATATGGTAATCCTTCAGATTTGTTTAAAATAAAGGAAGCAATACAAAGTGTAAAAAGTGATATAGAATTTACTATAGATGAAATAAGTATGCTTCCAAAAGATAGAATAAAAATTGAAGGAGAAGATTTAGAAATATTTAATAAATTATTAGATATGTTAGATGAAGTTGATGATGTACAAAATGTATATCACAATGTAGAATTATAAAATATTATAAAAATTAACATAAAAAAGTTCATGAAAATGATGTAAACATCAAAATCATGAACTTTTAATTTTTAATAGATTAATTATTAATATCTTTTGTATTAGTTATATAATCTTTAAATAATTTTGTATATATTGGTTTTGCCATTTCACCAATGAAAAATGTTATTAAACAAATTCCTAATGTAATTAATATACTTACAAAACTTATTCCACTAGTAATAAAGAATCTTGATAATCCGGTAGTTAAAATAATGATTTGTATTAATATTATAACTCCAACTCCTATTATTAATCTTTTATTATCAAAGAATGATTTATTGATTACTGAATGTTTTAAATTTTTGCATGAAAATGAATATAATAGTTCGTTAGCAATTAAGTATATAAACATTAATGATCCAGCAACACTTACATTATAAGTTTTAACATAATATATAAACATAATTATCATAATTGTGGATTTAAATATTGCATTTATAATTATTTTAGAAATTAAAAATGGAGTAAAGAAACTTTTTGATTCTTTATTTGATGGAGAATTATTCATAATTTCTTTGTCTGCTTTTTCGAATGCTAACATTATTGCTGGTATTGAATCTGTAACTAAATTTATCCATAGTAATTGAAGGGTTGTAAACATTTCCATATTTAGTAACATTGAAACAAATACTAATATTACTTCAATTATATTTCCAGCTAGTAGATATAAAATAATTTTTTTAATATTTGAAGTTATTCTTCTACCTTCTTCGATTCCATCAACTATTGTTGAAAAACTATCATCTACTAATATACAATCAGCAACTTTTTTAACAACTTCTGTTCCGGTTATTCCCATACCAATACCAATATCTGCTTTCTGAATTGCTGGTGCATCATTAACTCCATCTCCTGTCATAGCGACAACATATCCTTGACTTTGTAATGCTTCAACAATACGAAGTTTACTATTAGGAGTTATTCTTGCATAGACTTGATAATTTCTTACTGCTTTAAGTAATTCAGAATCTGTCATTTTTTCAACAGTTTTTCCATCAATAGATTTATCATCTGTATCTATTATTCCTACTTCTTTTGCGATTGCTGTTGCAGTATTTATACTATCTCCTGTAATCATTATAGGTTTTATTCCAGCATTTTTACATATTTGAATAGCATTTGAAACATTATTTCTTGGAGGATCCATCATTCCTATTAAACCAATAAATATCATATTATGTTCTGGATCTTCGATATTTTCATATTTAAAGGAAAATGCTAGTAATCTTAATGAATTTAAAGATTGTTTTTTTTCAATATCAAAAATTTTATTTTTATATTTAGGAGTCATATTATATAATTTACCATCAATAATGTATTTAGAACAATTATTAATAACAGAATCTAAACTCCCTTTTGTAAATGCATATGCTTTATCATTTATTTTATTTATAGTTGTCATCATTTTTCTATCAGAATCAAATGGATATTCTTTTAGTCTTGTGTAGGGATGATTTACAGGAAAATTTATTGATTCTAAATATTTGTAAATAGCAACTTCTGTTTCATCTCCAATATATTTATCTTCGTTTTTAGTAACATTATGATTAACTCCAGCACATATTTTTAACATATCGATATTATCAATATTATCTTCATTCATATAAAGTTTATTATTTACAAATAATGATTTTACAAGCATTTTATTTTGAGTAATTGTTCCAGTTTTATCAGAACATATTATATCAGTAGATCCAAGAGTTTCAACTGATGACATTTTTCTGATAATAACATTTCGTTTAGCCATTTCAGTCATACCAATAGATAGTATTATAGTTATAACTGAAGATAAGCCTTCTGGAATAGCAGCAACTGCAAGTGATATTGAAATCATTAAAATATCTAGTAAATTATTTTTCATAAGTAGTCCAATAATCATCATTATAACTACTATTCCAAGAATAATGTAAGTAAGGACTTTACTAACTTGATTTATCTTTTTTTGTAATGGAGTTAAATCATTTTTTTTATTTGCTAAACTATTAGCTATTTTTCCTAATTCTGTTTTCATTGCAGTTCCAGTAACTACAACAAATGCATGGCCATTTGTAACATTACAACCAGCAAATACCATGTTTTTTCGTTCATATAGTTCTCGTTCTTCTTTTATATCAGCACTATCTTTTTTTATCGCTTTTGATTCTCCTGTTAATGTTGATTCATTTATTTCAAGATTTTCACAACTGATAATTCTTCCATCTGCAGATACATAATCTCCAGCTTCAAGTTCTATTATGTCACCAACAACAATGTTTCTAGCATCAATATTTTGTTTTATACCATTCCTAATTACATTATTATTTGTGACAAACATCTTGTTAAGTTCTTCAATAGCAGCGTCAGCTTTTTTTTCTTGAATAAAACTTAATATTGCATTTATTACAACTATTATAATTATTATAATTGAATCAACATAAGATTCATGTCTAATATAAGATATAATAGCTGAAAATATTGAAGCAAATATTAATAATATAATCATAAAGTCGTTGAATTGTTCTAAAAATAACATTAAATTAGATTTTTTTTTGGCTTCAACTAATTTATTTTTTCCATCACGTTCTAGTCTTTGATTTGCTTCTTCTTCAGTTAAACCTTTTTCATTAGTCTCAAGTCTATTATATATTTCTTCAATAGTTTCATTATAAACTTCCAATCTTTTTTCTTCTTGCATATTAGTTTCACCTCTAGTTTATTTTTACAATGAATATTATTATAATATAAGTATAACATAAAAGAGCGTATTATATTATTATAATTAGTATTTTTCTTCATTTTATTTACATATATTTTATAGTCAAAAAAATAATTTTTATATTGATTCTTAATCTTAGGTATATAGTAGATTTTTTTTTAAAATTTTGATAAAATATATATATCAGGAAAAAGGAAGGTTAATTGAATGGAAAAAATTATAGTTAATATTGTATCAAGTGCGGATAAAGTAGAGGGACAAGGAGTAGGAAGTGCATACGAAGAACAAGTCGCACTTGTAAAAGATAAGTTAAAAGATAGATTTGAAATAAGGGAAAATTCTAAAAAAGATGCAGATATACTTCATTATTATACTGTTGATTTAGGAAATTATATGAAAATGATTTCAACTAAGGGAGTTAATGTTGCTCATGTTCATTTTTTACCTACAACTCTTGATGGTAGTATAAAACTTCCAGATACAATATTTTCAGTATTTAAAAAATATGTTATAAGTTTTTATAATAAAGCAGATTATTTAGTAGTTGTAAATCCTACATTTATAGATGAACTTGAAAAAAATGGTATTTCAAGAGAAAAATCAATTTATATACCTAATTATGTATCTAAAGAAACATTTTATAAAAAAAGTGAAAAAGATGTATTAAAGTTAAGAGAAAAATATAATCTAAAAAAAGATGATTTTGTAGTATTAGGAGTAGGTCAAGTTCAAACTAGAAAAGGTGTTATGGATTTTATAGACATAGCAAAAAAAATGCCTAGTGTTAAGTTTGTATGGTGTGGAGGATTTTCGTTTGGTAAAATTACTGATGGTTATGAGGAACTTAAAAAAGTTTATGATAACCCACCAGAAAATGTTCAATTCTTAGGAATAGTACCAAGAAGTAATATGAATGATATGTATAATATGGCAGATGTACTTTTTATGCCTTCATATAATGAATTATTTCCTATGTCAATACTTGAAGCAGTAAATTCGGAAAAACCATTATTACTTAGAGATTTAGACTTATATAAAGATATATTATTTAAAAAGTATATGAGTGCGAATGATAATGATGGATTTAAAGAAAAATTAGAAATACTTATTAACGATAAAAAAGAATATGAAAAATATAGTAAATATTCTAAAGATATAAGTGAATTTTATTCAGCAGAGCATGTAGCAGATATGTGGGATAAATTCTATACAAGAATTTATTTAGATCATCAAAAAGAGTTGGCTGATAAAAACAAACTAAAAAAAGAAAAAGTAAAATTAGGAAAAGATAAAAAAAATAAAATAGATAAAAAAATAGATAAAAAAACAAATAAAGTAAAAATGTAAAAACCTATAATAAGGTTTTTTTGAATGTTAATGTCATAATTTAATAAAGAATATAAAATGTAGTATATGATTCAACTTAGGCATAAAAATAGAATATATTAATAGAGGTGATATGATGATAAAAATGTTTAAAAATTTTACAAGAAAAGATTACTTAATGATAATAATAAGTTTTAGTTTAATAGTTTTTCAAGTTTGGTTAGATTTAAAATTACCTGATTATATGAGTAATATAACAAAACTTATTCAAACTGATGGAAGTACAATGAGTGAAATTTTAAAACAAGGTAGTTTTATGTTAGCATGTGCTTTAGGTAGTTTAATTTCTGCAATAATTGTTGGATATTTAACATCTAATTTATCGGCTAATTTCTCTTTAAATTTAAGAAATAAAATATTTAAAAAAGTTAGTAAATTTGGTATGAAAGAAGTTAAGGAATTTGAAACAAGTAGTTTAATAACTCGTACTACAAATGATGTTACTCAGCTTGAGATGTTTATAGCCATGGGATTTCAAATGCTTATAAAAGCGCCTATTATGGCATTTTGGGCAGTAAGTAAAATACTTAATAAAAGTATTCAATGGAGTTTATTAACTGGAGGATGTGTTGTAATATTATTACTTACAGTAGGAATTCTCCTTATGATAGTATTTCCAAGATTTGAAAAAGTTCAAAAATTAATAGATAAAATAAATAGTGTTACAAGAGAAAATTTAACCGGTATTAGAGTAATAAGAGCATTTAATGCTGAAAATTTTGAACAAGGTAGATTTGAAGAAGTTAATGATAATTTGACTAATATGCAACTATTTAACCAAAAATGTTTTTCTATACTAAATCCAATAATGAATTTAGTTATGCATGGTTTAACTCTTGGTATATATCTTATAGGTGCATTTTTAATAAATGCAGCTGGGATGCTTGATAAAATAACATTGTTTAGTAATATGGTAGTTTTTTCAAGTTATGGTATGCAAGTAATAGCATCTTTCTTAATGCTTGCGATGATATTCATGATATTACCAAGAGCTCAAGTTTCTGCTAAAAGAATTAATGAAGTATTAGATAGCGATATTTCAATTAAGGATGGAAATTTAGATGAAAGTGCTTCTAAAGAAGTTGGAACAGTAGAGTTTAAAAATGTATCATTTAAATATCCAGATGCAGATGAATATATACTTAAAAATATTTCATTTAAAGTAAATAGAGGAGAAACTATAGCATTCATAGGTTCAACTGGTAGTGGTAAAAGTACCTTAATTAACTTAGTACCTAGATTTTACGATGTAACTGATGGAGAAATACTTGTTGATGGTATAAATGTTCGTGATTATAAAGAAGAAGTATTGCACAATAAAATAGGTTATGTACCACAAAAAGCAGTAATGTTTACTGGTACTGTAAAATCTAATGTAGGTTATGGTGATAATGGAAAAGAATCTCCTAGCATGAAAAAAATTAAAGAAGCAATAGAAATTGCACAGGCAACAGATTTTGTAACTAAAATGGATGGAGAATATGAGGCACATATTGCACGTGGTGGTACTAACGTTTCTGGTGGACAAAAACAAAGATTAGCAATTGCTCGTGCCATAGCAAGAGACCCTGAAATATATATATTCGATGACTCATTTTCAGCACTTGATTATAAGACTGATTCAACGCTTAGAAAAGAGTTAAAAAAATATACAAAAGATGCAACAAGCATGATAGTTGCTCAAAGAATTGGTACAATTATATCTGCTGATAAGATAGTTGTACTTGAAAAGGGTGAGTGTGTAGGATTTGGTACACATAAAGAACTTTTAAAAACTTGTGATGTTTATAAAGAAATAGCCTTATCACAAGTAACAAAGGAGGAGTTGGAAAATGCCTAGACCTATGGGAAGAGGTAGAATACCTGAAAAATCAAAGAATTTTAGGGGATCTATCAAAAGATTATTTAATAGTTTAAATAAATGGCGTTATTTACTTGTAATATCTTTAATACTAGCATTTACAAGTGCTATTATGGCATTAATTGCTCCTGATAAATTATCTGAATTGACAGACACAATAACAATTGGTCTTAATCCTAATATATCAGAAGATATAGTAAAAAATATTATGAATGATAGTAATATTAGTACTCAAGATAAATCACAATTTATGGAAGTTTTAAATATTGCAAATGATACTGATAATATAGATGTAAATGAAGTACTTACTAAATTAGATCAACTTCCAAAATCAATAAAAAATATAATTGAACCAAAAATAAACATGGCAAAAGTTAAGTCAATAGCATTTTTCCTTGCAATTTTATATGTAGCAAGTGCTATATTTAATTATATACAATCTATTTTAATGACTATAATTGCTAATAATTTTGCCAAAAAGCTTAGAACAAATATCAGTACTAAAATAAATAAGTTACCACTTAAATATTTTGATACTCATGAAACAGGAGATGTTTTATCTCGCGTAACAAATGATGTTGATACAATCGCACAAAATATGAATCAAAGTTTAGCATCTTTGGTTACAAGTTTAACTTTATTTATAGGATCAATAATTATGATGTTTATAACTAATTGGATTATGGCAATTACTGCAATAGTTGCTAGTCTAGTAGGATTTAGTTTAATGGGATTAATTCTTGGTAAATCACAAAAATATTTTATTCAAAGACAAATTGAATTAGGAAATTTAAATGGATATATAGAAGAAATATATTCAGGACATAATGTAGTTAAAGCATATAATGGAGAAAAACAAGCAAATATTGAATTTAATGATTTAAATAAAAAATTATATGAGTGTAATAGGAAAAGTCAATTTTTATCTGGAATTATGCAACCAATTATGATGTTTGTTGGAAATTTTGGGTATGTTGCAGTTTGTGTAGTAGGTGCATTACTTACTTCAAATGGTATTATATCATTTGGCATTATAGTAGCATTTATGATATATGTTAGATTATTTACAAATCCACTTTCACAAATAGCTCAGTCTATGACTTCACTTCAATCAACAGCAGCTGCATCAGAAAGAGTATTTGAATTTTTAGATGAAAAAGAAATGTATGATGAAAGTAAGTTTACTAAAAAACTTGAAAAGGATAAGGTTAAAGGTGAAATAGAATTTAAAAATGTTAAATTTGGTTATGATGATACTAGAACTATAATTAAGAATTTTAGTGTTAAAGTAAAACCAGGAGAAAAGATTGCTATAGTAGGACCTACTGGTGCAGGAAAGACTACTATGGTTAATTTACTTATGAAATTTTATGAAATAAATTCAGGTGATATATTAATTGATGGAGTATCAACTAAAGAATTAACTAGAGAAAATATTCATGATTTATTTGTTATGGTACTTCAAGATACATGGGTATTTGAAGGAACAGTTCGTGATAACCTAAAATTTAATAAAAAAGATGTAACAGATGAAGAAATTATGCAAGCATGTAAAACTGTTGGAGTAGATCATTTCATTAAAACTTTACCAGGTGTATTGGATGCTAAAATAGGGGATAATGATACTATTAGTGGTGGACAAAAACAATTACTCACAATCGCTCGTGGTATGGTTGAAAATGCACCATTCTTAATATTAGATGAGGCTACATCTAATGTAGATACTAGAACTGAGGAATTAGTTCAAAAAGCTATGGATAAGTTAACTAAAGGGAGAACTTCGTTTATAATAGCTCATAGATTGTCTACTATTAAAAATGCTGATTTAATTTTAGTTATGAAAGATGGTAATATAGTTGAACAAGGCTCACATGATGACTTACTTAAAAAGAATGGTTTTTATGCCGATTTATATAATTCACAATTTGATACAATTAATGATTAAAAGGTATTTACAAAATTTAAAAAATAGTGTATATTTGATATATGCTATTTAATGCAGGTGTGGTTCAATGGTAGAATGCGGCCTTGCCAAGGCTGAGACGCGAGTCCGATTCTCGTCACTTGCTCCAATTTGTATTTTAGTCGAACTTTTTAGTTCGCTTTTTTATTGCCGAAAAGTTGCCGAAAAGTTGCCGAATAAATTGATAATTAAAGAAAATAAGTATATAATAATACTAGAGGTGATAACAATGTTTGTAGAAAATGAATATATAGAATTAAAAAGTGAATTAACAAAAGATATAAAAAAAGAGATTGTAGCTTTTGCAAACTCTAAAGGTGGTACAATTTATATTGGTGTAAATGATGATGGAACGATTAAAGGACTAAAAAATGTTAGTAAAGATATTGAAGCTTTAAGTGGTATGATTCGCGAAGGAATAAAATCTGATTTATCATTATATACAAATATAGAGGCTAACAAATATGAAAATAGAGATATTATAGTGTTAAAGATAATGGATGCTCCAAATAAGCCATACTATTTAGCAGATAAAGGAATAAAATCTAGTGGTGTATTTTTTAGACATGGTAATGTTTCTGCACCTGCATCAGATGAAATGATTAAAAATTTAATAAAGGAAAATCATGATGCATTTGAGAGCGAAATATCTCATAACCAAAATTTACATTTCACATATTTAAAAAATGTATTTCAAAATAAAGATATAGTTTTTAATGAAAATAAGTACAAAACATTAAATTTAACAAATGAAGGTAATTATTATACTAATTTAGCACTACTTTTATCGGATGAATGTCCATTTTCCATAAAATGCGCAATTTTTGAAGGAAACAATAAAATTACGTTTAAAGATAGAAAAGAATTTAATGGTTCTCTTATAAAACAACTTGAAGATACATTAGACTACTTAAATATAGTTAATAGAATAAGCGGAAAAATTATAAATTATAAGAGAGTTGATACTCGTGATTATCCTGAATATGCAATCAGAGAAACAATTTTAAATGCTATTATTCATAGAAATTATAATTTTTCTGGAAGCATTCTAATATCAGTTTTTGACAATAGAATAGAAGTTGTTTCTTTGGGAGGATTAATGTCTGGAATTACTATTGATGATATACTTTCTGGTGTTTCTCAACCTAGAAATAAAAATCTTGCCAATATTTTTTATAGATTAAAATATGTAGAAAGTTATGGCACAGGAATTGGACGTATGTTAGATATTTATAATGAATTTAATTTGAAACCAGAATTTAGTATTAGTGATAATTCATTTAAAGTAATATTACCAAATGTAAACTATAAAGAAGAAACTAAAGATATATTGATAGATGATAAGACACAAAAAGAAAAAATTATAGACTATTTAAAAGAATATGGAAAAGTAAAAAGAGAAACTATTGATAAATTATTTAATGTATCTTCTGCTAGATCAAAAGTTATTTTATCTGAATTATTAAAAGAAAAAATTATAGAAAAAGTTGGTACTGGAAAAAATACATATTATGTGTTAAAACAAAATTAATTGATTTACTATACATCAATTCGTCAGGAATGAAAGTTGTAGATATCTTCCACAATCGCTCCAGATTGTATTTTAATCGAACTTTTTAGTTCGATTTTTTATGTAAAAATGAAATATGGTCGAATAAATTGATAAAATAATTATAATTTGAAAAAGTATAGCGAACGAAAAGTGAACGAAAGTATTGATAATATTTTTAAAATTGGATATGATAGTATTAGGTGATGACAATGAAATTTATTGAAAATGAATATTGTGAACTAAAAATGGTGTTAACAAAAGACATAAAAAAGGAATTGAAAAAGCAACCAAACATTTAAATGTTGAAATGAATGAAGATGCTGAAGAATTTTAAAACAAAGAAAAATATAGAAAAAGACGATAGCTAATCATTATAATATAAAATTTATGATAAAATAATTAATTAAGAAACTTTATTTAATCGTTGAATTTGAAAGATTAAAGAAAAATGAAAATTTAATAATTTGGAATGTATTGAAAATAAAGTTAATAACAAACAAGAATTGCTTTTATAATAAATTTTGAATATAGCAAAACGATGGCTTATTACAAGTCATCGTTTTTGTTATAATCCATTTTGAGTAACTCCATATTCAGCTTGTTCACTAGTAAATCCTTCATATTCTAGTTGTTCAACTAATTCATCATGTGAAAAAGTAGAAAAACTTAAATATGATTTAGCTGACTTAACTGCTTGTTCATTCCAATTAGCACCACAATTATTTACGCCATAGCTTGCTTGCTCACTAGTAAATCCTCCATATTCTAATTGCTCCTTTAAACTGCTATATGAAAAAGCAGAAATATTTAAATATGATTTAGCTGACTTAACTGCTTGTTCATTCCAATTAGCACCACAATTATTTACGCCATAGCTTGCTTGCTCACTAGTAAATCCTCCATATTCTAATTGCTCCTTTAAACCGCTATATGAAAAAGCAGAAATATTTAAATATGATTTAGCTGATTTTAATGCCTGTTCATTCCAATCAGCACCACAATTGTCAACAGCATAAGTAGCATCTTCGGTAGAATATTTTTCATATTCTAATTGTTCTATTAATCCTTTTCTTGAAAAAGCAGAAAAACTTAAATATGATTTAGCCGATTTTAATGCATTTTGTTTGCTTACACTAACTGAAAGAGTATTATTTTCAGGTTGTGTTTGTTGTTGATTATTTTGCTGAATATTAGAATTATTATTTGATTGATTATTTGATTGATTATTTGAGGTTGTATTATTATTTGATTGAGTATTTGTTTGATTATTTGGAGTTATATTATTATTTGATTCATTTTTTGTTGTATTATTGTCTGAATTAATTTCAACTTTATTTTCAGTTTTATCATCACTATATTTTTCTTTAGATTTAATTGTAAGATTTCCATGTGATAAATTAGATATAATGTAATTTCCAATTTCGGTATTATCTGTTGATCCTGACGTTGTTAAGATTTTTCTTATATTTGCTAATTCATCAATAGTAAAATTAAATTTAGAATATTTAATTACTTCTTTAGCTAACTCAATCGAGTCATCATCATATTTATCATATATTATATTAACAAACATAAATTCTTGTTCCTTATCAAAATAGAAAGTGAAAATTGTATCAGCTTTTTCATTTATATAAGAAAAAGTATAATATGTATCTATTTCATCAGAACTTGCCAATCTCATTTTTCCATCAAAATTTAATTCATTAAATAATGTGTTAAGATAATCGTTTATTTTTTCATATGTTGTGCTAACAATTAGATCTTTATGAGTATATGTATCTTTATAATTTGATGTATTTGATGATTTAGTTTCTTTATTATCACAACCAGTAAAACATATTAAACATATTATAATTATTAATATTGTATATCTTCTTTTCATATATTACCATTACCTCGTTTCTATAAATAAAAAAATTACTGAAATAAATATGATTTCATTTTGTTGTATCCATTTATCGCATCAGTATCTGCAGCTATGTTTAACATTTTATAAGTTTTTGTATTGCTCACTTAATTTTTGAGTTTTCTTTTTATCATTCTTGTTCTTTATTGTTATAAATTCAAATATACCATCAACAATTAATAAAAGCACAACAATTCCAATTATAATTTTTTCTTTGAAATACCATTTCCAATTTTGACTTTAGTTACCTCAACTTTTTGTGGCTTTTTTTCTACTGGACAACCACATTTACTACATACTCGTTACCACTTTAAACAATACTTATTACTTTCATTTTAATTATATCTCAAAAAATAGAACTTGACAATGCTATACAGGACTTTTCTGTTCCCGGACATAAAATTCCTTTTATTAGAGAATATTATTAAGGGTGATAGTATGACTAATTTTAAAAGAAATTTTGAATTTGATGATAATATTATGGCAAGGGTATCAGAGAATATTAGAAAGTATAGAAAAATTGCTGGTATTACTCAAGAACAATTGGCAGTTGATGTTGGAAAATCTTATGATTTCATTAGAAGAATTGAATATAAAAAATGAGCTATAGGTTGTTCTATTGATACTTTATATAAAATATCAGTTGTACTAGGAATTACAATGGATAAACTTTTTGAATAATATTTAAAATTTTGCTATGACATTTAATTTATATAAATTTATACAAAGTGTATTAATTCACAATTGTGCTGGAAAAGTTGAAAATAATTTAACCAATCGCTACAGTTTGTATTTTGATCAAACCTTTTTAGTTTGATTTTTTTATATAATAGGAAATTAAAGCAAAAATATATATAAAAAAACCATGCCAAAAATCCAAGATGAAAATCTTG
>CANRPA010000007.1 GCA_947632395.1 uncultured Bacilli bacterium
TGCAATATAATTTCTTACAAGTACTACAGTGATTACAATAATCAATAATCCTATAGGTATTATAAGTAATTTATTTTCTTTAATCATTTTCATTTTATCACCTATTCAAAAATTTCTCCATCATATGGCATTATTGAAAAAGTTAGATTTGATTGATCCATAATAACTATAACATAATAATCTTCTTTTTCTCCAATTTGATTAAATGTATCTTCTTTTATATAACCTTTTACATAATATTTATACACATCTTTTGATAATCTTTGTTCATACATTTTACGTGGATTAAATGTTACAAAATTCATGGTTGGTTCTATGAAGTTATTTATATTTTCCTTAGTTATATTATTTTCTTTTTTATATCCTTCATTTAATAATAGATATAAATTATCTACATCATTACTAGATAAATATAGTAAATATCTATCTACACAAGATGATACAGTATAAAACCTATCATTATCCTTAACTACACTTATAGTTTCAGTATCTATTTTTTCTTCTCTAGGTTTCTTAAAAAACAAATTATATATACCCAAAGTTATTAACATAATTACTAAGATAACTACAAGTATTTTTTTGTTTCTTTCTTCATTATTCATATTATCTCCTATAATCCAAATATATCATATCTGTATTGTAATTTTTGCTTTATTTGATATGCAGTATAATCATTTTGCTCACATACTGTAGTTTTAGTTTCTTCACTACAATTATTATAATCAGTACAAGATGGATGTACATTGCAGTAATTATCATCATTATACATATGAATAAGCATATAACATCCTCCAAGCCCTGATGTTCCTGGATTGTATCTATAATTTCCTATCCAAGAATATACTGATTGCATTCCTGCAAGTGTACCTGGTAATCCATGTCCTGCATCGTCACATCCTGCATTTTGTCTTTCATTATATCTATTAGTTACCATACTTGCTAGACTTCCTTGTTCTGTATATGCAAAAAGAGTATCCGCATATCCTTTTATTCCCTCAGACATACTGGCATATGTTGGTCCTGAATTACAACCTTGTCCATTTGTTATACCTATTCCCCAATAATTACCTGTACTACCACAAGGTATAAAACTTGATTCAGACTTAGCTGTTACTACTACTAACTCTGGATTAACACCATACTTAGCTGAAGCATCATATATTTCTTCTGCCTTTGATAAGAAATTTTTTCTAAAATTTTCATTATTTGTTCTATCATAATAATCTTGCATTTTGGCTATAAATTCTGATTTTGATAAAGATGTTGCAGTTAATGAAAATGAATCAGAAGACATAGATGATGGTCTTGGATTGTTAAAATCAATAAATGGTTCTGGATCTATTCGTTCATTATTAACATTATATATTTCAAAATGTAGATGAGGTCCTGTTGAGAATCCACTATGTCCTAGTTTACCTATAACTTGTCCTTGTTCAACAACATCGCCAGCCATTACTGTTATACTTCCTTTAGCTAAATGTGCATAATTTGTATAAGTACCATCGGCATGTTTAATTTTTACGTGGTTTCCCCATCCACCTCCATCAGATCTTGTACCATTATCTTCAAAATAAATTTGAGAACTATCTGTTGGATAAACTACTACACCACTTTTGGAAGCTATTACGTTTATGTTACCTACTCCAGAACCATTAACAACAAAGTCAATTCCACCGTGAGCATTTCCATTTCTAATCTCCTCTAAACTTCCAAAATGTGAAGTTAAATAAGATGCAGGTGGCATACCATCAGCATACAATTTACCATTTACTTCTCTTGTTTCATTGCTACCTATTGGTAACCAATATTGATTGGAATTAGTAGCAGGTTTCATTACTACTTCTTCTGTTTTTTCCCCAGCTAAATCTTCATATTGCTGTTTAGCATCATATATTTCAGTAATTAAATTTGATACATTACTTTCATTATTTGGATCAACATAATCGTATGCTAAAGCATTAAATTCAACGCAAAATAATGTTAACAATATTAAAACTGTTTTACTTATTCTTTTTAACATTATTTCACCTCCAACAATCATATTTCATTACTTTTTTTACGTTTTTTTAGAAATAGCAAGGCAATTATAACAAATAATATTATTATAATTGAAATAACAATATATTGACTATTATCATTTGCAGTTTCTTTATAAGAAAATTTTATATTTTTATTTCCATCTTTAGTAATATTCCATATATATGAATTACCATTTTTTTCGTCTGCATTATTATCTATAACTTTATGATTTGTTTTTATTACTACTTTTACGCTATCTAAAAATTCATAATAATCATAACATTCAAAATTATTACCTGTCTCAATTGTTACTAATCCATCTGCTACTTCCACTTTAAAATTTTTATAACATTGGTTTAATCCACTTAAACCACCAATTTCTTTATTGTATATTGAGTTATATTCAATACCTAATGTATCATTTGTATTTATTGATTTAACATCATATGTATTAGTAGTAAAATCATCTTCATCATTTAATTCACTATCAAAAAGTTCTCTTATTGTACTACCACTTTGTTGTTCTTTATCAAACAATGATTTATCACTTTCAATAAGTTTTAAATTTTCTGTTATTTTACCATTTTTAATATTAACTTCATAAGTTGCTGAGCACCCAGTAAGTAATAACAAACAAAGTAAGATTAAAAATTTTTTTATTTTCATATTAATCTCTCTTTTCATATACCCATACCTTTTGAGGATTACCATAAACTTCATAAAATTCTATGCTATTTTTATTACTTTTTCCAGGATCTAGTATATATATTTTATTATTTTCTACATCAATATAATCTACAGCAACATAATGTTCTGGTTTTTTCACTTTCAATATCATATAGAGATTAGTTTTATTATATTGATTTAATTTTTTTATTACAGCTTCTCTTGTCATTCCACTAAGTGAAAAATTTGTAAGTTCCACAAAATTAGGTGCGACATTAACTTGAGATCCCCATAAAAATCCTCCACCACTGAATTTAAAATATTTGAGTGCTACTCCCGGATTAAATGGAACTTCCTTAGTATACGTACCACTTCTTGCAATTTGAATAGAAAGTGATGTTACAAAGCATCCCCATTGACACATTGTTTTATTACTACCTGGCATGAGCATATTGCTCCAAGACTCACCACATTGTTTCCAATTTCTAAAATCACCAGTTGTTTGATTTGGTTTTGTTGTTTTATTATCATTAGGTTCTTCTGTTTCGTTAAATCCTCCCTGTTGATTATTACCTGTAGTTGAACTTATTGAAGTTTCTTCGTCAAGTGGTAATTCTTCAGTTAAAAAATATTTTTTTTCAAGGAATTGTTTTAAAAATTCTCTATATTTTTCTGGAGCTTCCTCTAATTTTGCTTCTGTTACTTTATAGGTTTCTCCTTCATCACACTTTAATACAACAGTTCCTATTTCATTATCCATTATTACATTTTCTTTAGTTACTTTTCCATTAGCATCAGTACATGTTTCTGTTGCTTTATTGGAAACCATATTTTGAGCAAGTACTTCCATATCGTGCTCACTTTTTTGCTTTGTTGTTACATAACTTGACCAATCTTTTTCATATTCAAAATTTGACATATCACGTTCTTCTTGTTTTTGATTATGTCTACCTTTATCTGTATCACTTAAATTAGAACTAAATACTTCATACATATCAGTAGATTGAACTCTAAGTGTTGCCATAAGTAATGGTAAATCTAGTTCTACATTTCTTTTTTTATAAGTGTTATATAAATCCATCATTTTAAAGAAAAAATCATATACCACATTTGAATCATCTTCACTTAAATTCATTGCATCTGAATAATAATCTGCTAATTCTTCTAAGTTAGCTTCATTATATGGTCTCCTTTTTTCTGTTTGAACTAAATTAGATTGTAATTTTAATTTTCTAAATTCTAAACTTCTCTGTGTATTTACTTCAATATAAGCAGTATCTTGGATTTCATTATCAAACTTACTATCATCAGTACTATTTATTTTATTTTCTGCATCACTGTTACTTACATTATCTGCATTACCAAGTCCAATTGAATTTAAATATACTTGAGATGCTGAAATAAATAAGCAACAAAATACTACTATAGCAAACACTGGCCCCATAGCAACCAAAGACCATTTTATTACTTTGGTAGGTACTTCAAATACAGATTGCATTGTATTTTCTTCTACTTTTTCTTGCTTTTGACCACCCATTAATCTGTCCATTAAACCAAGCATTGGATTTTTTTGCTTTACTTTTTCTATTGCCTTTTGGCCTAGCTTGCTATTTACTATAGCATCTGCTGCTGGTTGTGGAATACCTGCAGCTTGCAATCCAGCAGAAGCACCTTTATTTAATAATGCACTATTTGATGAATTATTTCCAGTTTTAGATTTAATTCTTTCTGCAGTATTATCATTATTAACACTTTTATTATTATTAATTGCTTTTTGTGCATTATTATTTTTATTTCCGTTATTTAAATCATTATGGCCATTATTATGTATTAGATTATTAACTTTTTTTAAATTATTATTATATGCACTAATTTGTTGCCTTAATCTTTCAGCTTCATTAGAGGCATTTAAATCTTTTATATGTTTTTCATCATTATATGCTTCAGGAGTTTCCATACCATCCATATATGTTTCATAATTTTCTATATCATCCATTTAAATACCTCCTATTTCTATTATAATCCTCCACCACTACCAAATGAATCTAATTCTTCATCTGATACTATTACATTAATTCTCATACGTCTTGAACCACAAATAAATAGTGCTTCCCCTTGAGAATATTGTTTAATACTTTCCTTTTCATTATCATTTAAATCTATTAATTTAGATAAATCATCAACAGCCTGTTTCTTCAAACCCATAACTAAATAATATGAAGCATTATCAAATATTGCTTTACCTTGTGTTATAACACTTGGATCACTAAAGTCAGTAGGTTGTTGAGTAATAATTATTGTTCCTGTATTATATTTTCTTGAACGTCTTTGGATTTGCGCTAAAAAGTCAGCACCTAATGTATTTCCTCCACTTAAAAGAACATGTGCTTCATCTACCATCATTACAGTGTTTATTGAACTATTTAGTGTAAGTCCCCACGCATATTTTAATATATTAAAGAATAATGCATTTCTTATATTTGTATCTGCATTCATAATTTCCCTTATGTTAAATACTATAAAATTGCTTTTTGGTTTAATTGTAGTATGCCCATCAAAATAATATTTAAGTTCCCTTATAATTGGTCTAATTTTAATTTCTAATCTTTCAAGAACATCTTTTTCTTGAGTTTTTTCAGGCATAGATAGTATTCTACCCTTTATAGTTGCATATACATCTTTAAATGTTGGATAATCATCTGATTTATATTTAGTGAAATCAGAATTAAAATCTATTCCAAATCTCTTATATGTTTCTTGAACTACTTCACTAAACATATTTACTACATCCTCTCCAATTGTAGGATCATAATACTTTAAAAATGCTTTTATTGTTTGTAAAGTTCTAGTAAATACAGTATAACCAAGGCCTTGTTTCATTTCATCCTCATCTGCATCTACTACTACTTCAAGTGGATTAATCATACCAAATGATCCACCTTTTCCTAAACTTATAAAATCTCCATCAAAAGTTCTTGTCATATCTTCAAGTTCTCCTTCTGGATCAATTACAACTATTTGATTATTATTTCTAATATGACTTCTTAAAAGTAATTTAGCAGCAGTAGATTTACCACTACCACTAGTACCAAGTATTATCATATTAGCATTATTTCTATTTGATTCTTTTTTTATTTGATATAGAAATTGATTAAATAAAATTACTCCTCCTGAAAAATCTATTCCAAGTAAAGTAGAAAGTCCAGGATCTTTTATACTATCAAATATAAATGGATACATAGCAGCAATTGTTGGAGATGGTATTGGAGTACCAATTCTATCTTCGATATCTTGTTTATCAAATATAGGTAATATTGATTTTAAAACTTTATCTTGTTCAAATCTAAGAGGTACAGCCCTCATTTCCATTGCTTCTAAATAATTTTTTACTTGAAGTTTTTTCATATCAAGATCTTCTTGGGTATTAGCTGTAATCATAACATGCATTTGAAAATCATATATTTTAGATTGACTTGCAGCAAGTTCACTTACAAATAATTCGAGCGATTCATAATCTTGACGAATTCTTTCTTGAATAGTTTTATCATGTTCATCTTGATATCTTTGCTTTAAATCAGCAAGTTCTTTGTTAAGCATTTTACTCATACTACTAAATGGAAGAGGTATATGTTTTATAACAACTTTAATACCTGACATACTTGTCAAACTACTCAAATATCCAGGATATATAAATTTAGGGTAAGATATTATAGTTAATATACATGCGTATTTATCACTTATAATAAACTCATTAGGTTTAAACTCTAAACCTTTAGGCGCTATTTGACTTTTTATATCTATCATACTAACACCGTCCCAAAATTAGTAGTTTGTCCACCATTTAAGAAATTATCAAGAATCATTCTCAAATCATCATTATTAGTCTGAAATGCAGTAAGTCCTGCACTAGCAAAATTATTTATTAAATTACGTATTCTTTTCTGTATTAAATCATTATCTTTTTCTTTGAATAATAGAAAATACTCAGTATCAACAACATTGTTATTCATAAACATATTTGCTTTATTAATATCTTCCATAATTAATTTTCTTTTTTTAGTATCAGTTACTTGATTAAATAAAAGTTGTAAATTAGATAAATATACATTAATATCTACTGGTCTATCAGCTACAACAATCCAAAATTCATAATCAATCGTATTATAAACATTTTTAAGATTTGTTATTATTGCATTTTGCATATCTTGATCAAGTATAAATAAGTTTCTTGGCATTATTTTTACACCAGTAACTTTTTGATTATTATCAAGAATAATAACACCATTAGCAATATTTTTTACTGGTATATCTGTATATTTACTTTTTACTTGTTTCTTCGCCATTTTCAAAACACCAACCCTTCCATATATATCTTTGTCTAGTAGTATAAAAATTCCATGCATTCTTTATTACAGTCCTTACATTGTGGTAATTTGGTACTGGTATTACCAAAAAACCACATATAAGTCCTGGAATAATTGCAATCATTGCATATGTAAATTTGCTAACAGGAAGTGTCATCATAAGTATAAACGTAACTATTATCCCACTACCAAATATTACTAAATCTACTGTATTTAACCATCCAAATTTAAGCATACTCTTTTTTGAGTTTGCTGGTATTAAAAATGAATTCATATAGTATCACACCCTTTTTATCATTAATTTCTAAATCGACGATTTCTAGCCATTTCTCTATTGACTTTTCTTCTTTCTTGTTTATCTTTTAGATCTTTTTCTTTGTCATTAATATAATTTGTGGCTTCTTCAACAGTCATTTCTTTTCCATCAATTGTAACTTTGTAATTAACTTGAGTTTCTTTTATTTGTCTATCAAGACTTTCAATATCAGCCTGTTCTTTACTAATAGATTGTTTCTTTTCTGCTATACTAATATCTACTTCATCACCTTGTCTATGTATATCATCATAAGTTCCTTTTACTTTAATTTGTTTAGTCACATCTGGAACTTCAGCGTTATAAATTTTTACATTTTGGTCATAAGTTGCTCTTTTTACATTAAACATTTTTTGTGTTGAGGCATCATGATACGTTCCATTTAATAATGAATCCATTACTATTTTTTTCCCTGTGCTATTCAAAAAAAGTCCAACATCATTATCAGCATCTGCAGCCATTTCTCTAGTTATCTTATCATAAGCATGATATGTTTTACCACCTATTGTCATATCTTCCGTAAGTACTTTACCTACATTTGTAGAAAGATATTCATGCGTAGCTTTTAGTCTTCTATATTCATCACTTACTCCCTTTGCTTTATTAGATTCAATTTGTTTTACTGCAAAATTTTCCATATCTGTAATTGCATCTTTTACATTTTGCCCCTTGTTAATTAATGATTGTGTTGGGGCTATTTTTGCTTCTAGTGCCTTTTTACTTTGTTCTTTTGGTTTATTTTGTTTGTCAACTTCTCTTGTTGCCAAATCTACTGCATGCTTATCTTCATGTAATTGTCTTGCTTCTTTTTCTAAATCTGCATCATCGAGACCATATCTATTAGATAATACTGCTAACTGTGACCCCCAAAATCCTGCCCCATTTATTCTTGCTTCTCTCATTTTTCTATTAACATCTGCTTGTCTCATGACTCCACCTTCATAGCCTTTATTTGCTGCAAATCCTCTTGCTGCTCCAGAAAATGCACCAGCAATTCGACCACCAAAGCCATGTCCACCAACTACACCTGCAACAAGTCCACCTGCTGCTCCAGTTATTCTTTTACCACCGAGTGCTTGGTCTTCAAATTTTTTGATTGGATTTAGTGTAAATCCTCCATCTAATTTAAGACCCAATCCTTCAAGTATTTTAGGTAATTGTTTAGCAAACATTAATGCACCTATTATTATAAATACTACTATAACAGGATTAGTTTGTGTTGAGCCATCTACTACATCTGTAAGAGTTTCAACTTTACTTATTATGTAAATTGCAAAATATAAAGCAATTAATCTTATAAACAAGCTTAAATATGTTTTAAAACACATTTGATACCACTTTTTAAATAAACCGTCTTTACCACTCTTAGGATCTACAAATGATATAATTGGAATTGGTGCGATTAATTGCAAAAATGAAAGTTTAATACTGCGGAGTGCAACATCCATGCAAAATGTAACCAATATAAGTATTATTATCACTCCAACAACTGTACTAAACAAAAATTTATAATCCATAATAAAAGTTTCATCTTTATTTACATCGGTAGTCGCAACAGATAAATCCTGTCTAAATAGCAAATCAAAGTTATAATATTTTCTGCCAAGTTTATAATTTTCTAATTGTGATTTATTAAAGGAGGAATCCGTGTCTATTAATTTTTCCATATCATCATAACAATCATCGTTTATGACTACGCATGAAGACATTTCAGAAATTGATAAATTGGGTGTAAAAAATGGTTGAATCGAATAATACGCTATTCTATCACCCGCATTAATTAAAATAGAGGTTTCCTCTTCATCTGAACCATTTCCCATAATAAGTTCTGCAAGTGAATTATCTTCTAAAACAATCCTTTGAAGAGTAAAAGCCGCATTAAAGATATAAGGTACTAAGATTAAAAGAGCAAGCGAAATAACTATATTCAATCCAAGTTTTGTTACTCCTTTTGACTTATCAGAAAAATCATCTGGATTTACTATATACATTATCAAAGAAAATGTTACTTTAAATACCATGAATACAGCAAGTAACTTATATATTTTATCTGCCATAGCAATAATATCAGCTTGTGATAATATTGAAGTTCTTGATATAGATATTAATAAATCATATATAACTGATATAAAACCATAAACAACTTTATCCAAATTAAAGAAAAATTGTCTTAATAATTTTTGAAACCACATATTTATTGATAATGTGTACATATTTACTCCTCCTAAAAATATATAAAGCCATTCATACCTATACTACATTATAACAAAAAAAGTGTAAATAATCAATATATTTACACTTATTATACCTAAATTAATTGTTATTCAACTACATTAACATTTTCACAAGCATTAGGTCCTTCAGCACCATTTACAAAGCAATTAAAGCAATTTACTACATTTGCATCACTACCAGATACAAATCTAAATATAACCTGAGCTATTTGAATTACGAAAAATACTAATACGGCTGCCACTACTCTCTTTATTAAAGTTTGTTGTCCTTTTTTTATTTCATCTTCCTTAGAAGCCATTACTGCTTTTCCTAAATCCAACATACCAAATACTACTAATAATATTGGAACTAAAATTTTAATAACTGTAACAATTAATGATACTACATATGGAATTGTTCCTGTGAACACCAAACTACCTGAACCACAAGTATATTCTGCATTCATATTTACACTACTTAAAAACATCATATTTTCTTCCTCCTATTACTTATAATTATAATATATATTAAAGTAAAATGTCAATATTATTATTCAATTATGTATGGTTTTTCTTTTGAACCAATACCACTTATATATCGTTCATTACCATCAATATAGATAACTATATTATACGTATTATAATAATTAGCATTTTCAACACGCATCATTCCATTTGATAAATATATTGCCTGATAAGTATTATCTGATATAGAATTCAAAGTCCAAGTAGAATTAGCAATAGTATATAAATAATTATAATTATTGCATGCTAAAGAATTAGCCGAATTGCAATCAGGATCTATACTAGAACTTGCATAATCAGATACATTTATAAGTGATACTAATTGTTTTTCCAAAACTTCAGAGCAATCAATATCCTTACTTATTGAATAATCCTTACTTGAACGTTTTCCTATGCATGAATCATATGCTACAACATGTTGTCTTGCCTTTTTACTTATTTTTTTAGCGTTTAAATAATCATTTAACAAATATTTTAAAATTAAACTATCTTTATAAATATTTTTTCCATATGCTTTATTTGCTTCTACATTGAATTTATTATCCCAAATTCTATAATTAGATTCTGATTCTGCCTTAATCAATTTTAATATACCATTCGAATCTATACTCATTATTCTATAAGTATTGCCAAAGAATGTTATATAATTTTTAGGTGAATCTCCTTTAAATACATAAGTATTGCCTATTTTATATAACCCTGAATCAGAAGTAACTACATTTTCCTTTAATTTATCAACTAAACTAATGGTAGAATAATCTTTACAATTTAAATCAACTACATAATTTAAAAATCCACCATTATTTTCCTCGACAGAAACACCATTCATTCTTACTGTTACTTTTCCAACACATGTGTCATCTTTAAGGGCTTTTTCTGGATCCTTAATTGATTTGTTTTCTACCAATTTTTCAAGAGTCACCTCAGCAGTTTGTGCCTCTTTAGTTGGTAATAAATTATTCTTTTTAAAATATTTTTCCGCAGCTGTTATCATTTTATTTTCATATGTGCTATAATCCATTTTACGATTGCTACAACCTTGTATAATAACCAAAAATATTATTAATATAATTGGTGCTATAATCAAGGTACCTGCAATAATTAAAAACTTTTTATCTAGTTTTTTTAATGCATTTATCATATTTTCACCTATTACTTACAAGTTCCACTACTATCTACACCATTTAAGAAACAATTAGCACATTCCATTATTCCACCATTATCAGCAACTAAACTAATTACAAGTTCAACAATTACTATTACAAAAAATACTAATGCAGCGGCTATTAATCTTTTTATTAAAGTTTGTTGTCCTTTTTTTATTTCATCTTCTTTTTGTCCCATTACTGCTTTTAATAAATCTACCATTCCAAAAATTACAAGTATTACTGGAACTGCTATTTGAATTACAAGAATTATAATATGTATCGTATTAGGTAATTTAGCATCTATATTTACATTAGGTAATACTGATGCGCATCCTTTCAAATCAACTGCAGATACATTTGGTATTATAGTCATCATAACCATAACCATAACTATTAACATAAATATTTTCTTTTTCATACTTTCACTCCTCATTATTTACACTTATTACTTATAAAGCAGTCAATACATTCAACAATATTTGCACTGCTACTATCAGCTACCACACTAACTATTAATTTTACAACAACTACTACAAAGAATACTACAGAACCTGCAATTAATCTTTTAACAAATTTTTGTCTACCCTTTTTAATCTCGTCTTCTTTTTGACTCATTATACTATTTACTAAATCAAAGCCTCCCATTATTACTAAAATTATTGGAACTGCTATCATCAGTATATTAACAATATCACTTGTAATTTCAGGTATTTTTTGTGGTATATTTGTTACATTGCCACAACTTACCTTCCTACTTAAAATCAATAATCCTTCCATAGTTATCCTCCAACTTGTCGATCACATTTATTTTGTATAAAACATTCCATGCAATCAACAATTCCATTTGCTTGTTCCTTATCATCAGCAACTAAACTAATTACAAGTTTTACAATTGCAAACAAGAAAAATATTATTACAGCTTCAACTAACCTTTTTATTAAAGTTTGTTGTCCCTTTTTTATTTCATCTTCTTTTTGCCCCATTACCGCTTTAACTAAGTCAAAACTACCATATATTACAAGTACTATTGGTACTAATATTTGAGTAATAGTATAGACTATACTCACAATTTTAGGCACTATACTTGGAATATTTTTTATTGTACCACATTTAAGTAATGCATCCTCATTAAAATTGTCATATACTTGTTCCGCACCAACATTACCAATAAAAATTATACCAATTACAAATATTAATATAAAACTTAATATTATTTTTTTATTTTTTTTCATTAAATTCCCCCTACTTAAGTCTATCAAACCCAAGTTTTATTAATAATTCTCTCAATTCTGGAATACTTCTTAACCTATCATTGAGAGGCACCAAATTGTAAAATACATTAAGTTTTGATTCATATTCAAAATTTGAAACATCACTTGAACTTAACAAACTCTGATTTAATATAACTTTTTTACCTTTCAATATATCTAAAGATTTAGGATTAAAAGTCATTAATTTCTGTAATTTAATTATAGACGGTTCAATTAAATAAAGTATTTCATGACAAAATCCTTCAGCAGATTGACTATTATTGATATCTATAACTATTACATCTTTATTTTTATAATTATTTATTGTAGAGCCAACGTTATTAGATGTTGTTGATATCATTTCTCTATCTCTAAAATATGGAAAATCAGTTTTGTCTACTTCAATTGCTACTACACTATAATTTTTGCTTAATTCTTGTTTCATCATATATGCTAAACTAGTAGCTCCTGCTTGTTTCGTAATATTTTTAAGACCTATTATCTTTCTTTCAAAATTACTGTTTGTAGATTCCATAGTTGGTCTAGATATAAAGTTAAATGTTGTCTTGGGTTTACTTACTGGTTCAACCGATTTTTCTACAGGAGCAGAATTTATTTGTTGAAACTGTGCAACATCACGATAAGTATTTGGGGTATTATATAAATACTGAATACCTTCAAAATTCTTTGTAAAGTTATATATACCCATAGATACTAAATTAGATAGAAAACTTGGATTAGTAGTTGCCTCAGTACCATCTAATAACAATATTAGTTTTTCAGTATCTAGTGACATTGATAATTTTTGCAAATTACTAATATCAGTATAGTTTTTTATTGCAGTAATGTCAAGTATCATTCGTTGATAAAAGAAATTTTGGAAAGTAGAAATTATAGTATCTACATCAAATTCACCTTCCATTTCTTTAATTACATCTATTCCTAAATTTTCTAGTAAAGCCTTTTGTTTATTTGCAATTATAACATTCATTTTATCACCCTTTTAATAATTATATTCTTTATTTAATATTCTTGTTTGACCTTTGACAGGTATATTTATTGAAGAGCCTATAACTGGAAATTCAAAACGTATATAAGTGACTACATCATAATATTCTCCGTTTTCAGCATCAAATGGACCATACACACAATAATTGTAACCGCCCTCATTTTTATTACCTACTTCACATTTTTTATTATTAACACCAACGAATGTATATCCAGCTGTCTGCAAATCCTCCTCTAAAATAGCTGCAGCAATATCATTATACCCATTATTATTTTCAATTGTTTCTACTATTCTATTTTTTATTCTATATGCCTTTGAATAAGCCAAAATACCTGCAAATAAAAGTATAACTATAGAAACAATAACTACAACTATATTTAAAAGGAAACCTCCACCAAGTGATGCCTTCATTATATCACTCCTTTAAATTTTTTTCAAAGTTATAAAATCTACTTGTGTTAGTATATATTGGAATGTTTATTATGTTTCCTATTATTGGAATATTTAATTGCATATTAGTTCTAACTTTATAGTGATAATAATATTCAATATTAGTTCCGTTATTAATCGTATCGTCGCAGAAATATATACAATATCCATCTGAACCTTTGTCAATTTTTATATCACATTTTTTTCCATTTTCAGTAACCTCAGAAGCACATGTTATTTTATTTTTATTATATCCAATACTTGTAATTTTAGATTCTATTTCTTGTTGCGCTAAATCATTATAACCTTCATGTCTTTCTAATGCATCAGTTATAATATCATTAGTTTTATTTTCTTTAAAGTACATAAATACACCAGTAATAAAGAAAAATATTATTACTATAAACACAATTGCAATATTAAGAATTACTGTATATCCAATACTTTCATTCATAGTAAACCTCCTTATTATTTACAATAATTATAGCAGTTTATAAGTTCTTTTGTCAATTGATTTTAATATTTCAAATGTATTATACATATTTTTACAAAAAATGATTCTTTTTTATAAAAAGAATCGTTTTTATATATTGTTCATTTGTAATTATTTATTAGTAGCATCACCCATGCAGCTACTATAATCAACTATTGTAGTAGTGTTGCCTTGATAGCACTTACCACCTCTCCAAGCACCACCACATGCTGAACAGGCACTACTACTATTTGTATTATTCATTAAATTTCTAACTATAATTGTACCTACTGCAAGTACTATTGCTATTAGTACAATTGTTATTACTGTCATGTTTGCCTCTCCTGCTGCTTCTTTCATTAAACTCACCCTCCTCTACTTTAACTAACTTGATTATATAATATTCGAATTATAAAATCAATACTTTTTAATTCTATTTACATTTTTTTACATATTATACATTCATCATCAAAGAAATTGAAATAAATAAAAGTAAAAGAAACCGCTAGTTTGATAGTTTTAAATATGAATTTTTCCCTAAACATTGAAAAAATTTAGTTTTTTATAATTTTGTATTTGTGTAATATATCGTTATGTGGCACAATTATATTATAAAAAAGTATATTACGAGATTAGAAATTTCAAAATTTAAAAATATATATAATTAATTATTATATTATCAAAAATAATACAAAAAATGGCAAATATTCTACTAAACAAATTGAGCAAATCGGTAACTGTTATCACTCAATCTTTAAAAAAATATAAAATCAAAGTACTTGATAAATCTAATTGATAAATTATATGATATATTTAGTTTTAGAACAAATTATGAAATAAATACATGTAAAGATTTTATGAATAAGTATTTAACAAATAAAATAACAATTACATTGCACATTTAGTCAAAATAAAATTTTTTAAACTCTTATAAAAAAGTGTTAAAGAATTTTTTAGTTTCAAAAAACTGTCAAAGTCATGGATATAGCAGTTTATAATTTTTTATCAATTGATTTTAATATTTCAAATATATTATATATATTTTTGCAAAAAAATGATCCTTTTTATAAAAAGAATCATTTTTATATATTGCCCATTTGTAATTAATTATTAGTGGCATCACCCATGCAGCTACTATAATCAATTATTGTAGTAGTGTTGCCTTGATAGCACTTACCACCTCTCCAAGCACCACCGCATGCTGAACAGGCACTACTATTATTTGTATTATTCATTAAATTTCTAACTATAATTGTACCTACTGCAAGTACTATTGCTATTAGTACAATTGTTATTACTGTCATGTTTGCCTCTCCTGCTGCTTCTTTCATTAAATTCACCCTCCTCTATTTTAGCTAACTTGATTATATAATATTCAAATTATAAAATCAATACTTTTTAATATTATTTACATTTTTTTACATATTATACATTCATCATCAAAGACATTGAAATAAATAATACTAAAAGAACTCCACCACCTGTTACAAATAACATCATAAGTGTTCTTTTTTCCATTGCCTCAAGACGATCTTTATATTTTAATTCACGAGCTTTATTTTGAAGTTGTGAAACTGTTCTTGAAAACATCATTATTTGTTCATGTTTATCTTCGTTTGATCCAAGCCCCAAACGATATAAAAGTCTCATCATTCTCATTGAATCTCTTACTGGATATGCATTAGCAAAATCAACATATGGTTGTATACTAGAATCTCCAGAATCTATTTTTGCTACTAACTCTCTAAGACCAGATTGGAATATTTCTGGTGCAGTTTCAATACTTTTTGAAATTGCTACTGGAACTGTATAATGTTCAACTAAAATTTCCAAACTTTTAAGATAATATGGAAGCATTGAATCCATATAATGTAATCTTGCTTTGTAAAATGATTTTAAATTTAAATACTTTAATTTAAATACTACAAAACCTAATACTAAAGCAAATAATATATACATGTAATTAACAAAGCCAAGTATAAATAAGAAAAATATTGCTATGGCTGCTACTATTACACCATCTCTTATTCTTGCTTGGAAAAGTTTGTTAACATCTAAATCTACATTTGGATATCTTACTCTAAGTAAAAATTCATAATCCTTTTCCATGAACTTCCTAAAAAACGGATTAATTCTTCTTATAAATTCCTTTGTATCTATTATTTTATTATAAATAAATATTAATATAACTGCTACTATTACTATTATAAATTCCATTATTCCGCCCCCACATTCTCATTGTAAAATTTAGTACCTGATATTAAGAAAAAGGAATTTATTAAAACTATAATATGTAATAATAGTTGTCCATACCATAAATCTAGCATTTGGTGATATGAATCACCTAACATTATTTGGGCAAGAGCTATCATTAAATATAAAACTAAACCAAATTGAATAAATTTTTTATAAAATGCTGCTCTATCAATTCTATCTCTATAAACTGCTTCAACAAGCATATCTATGTCAAGTGACATATTTTCAAGTGAATCTCTAGCATCTTTAGCACCTTCATTTGTAATTTGAAGGAATAATTGATGCATATTTCTAACAATAAAATAATCATATTTTTCATTCATATAAATAATTGAATCATTTATTGTTCCATTTTCATATGCTAAATCTATCATTTTTTTTACATCTTCTTTCACAGGATCTTCTAGTACTCCTGAGGAATATACTCCCTCAAGAGCCTTTACAAAACTCTGTGTAGTTGAAAATTCCATTATAGTGTTTGTTGTATATACTTGAATTTGTTCAAATATAAATTCACTATAAATTCTTTTACATCTAAGGTAATTTATATATGGAACTACTGTTGTAGCTGCTAACGCATATATAATTGATGTAATTAAATTATAAAAGTAAAGGTATGATACTACTCCACCACCTACTGCAAATATAATTACTTGTCCTATATATTGAGCAGTAGTATAATCTTGACCCATTTCTTTTATTTTTTTACGAATTTCTTTATATGTATAAGGAGATACCTTGTTATATATTACCATGCCCTTCTTACTAATATAATTAGATATTTTTTCCCATAAACCGCATCTATAAATAACTAAAAATACTATAAGAACAGCTGCTATAATAAAAGTTATATTCATCATACCTTCTCATACCTCCTATTCAAAAATTATTTCATTTTTTCCCACATTAGATTGAATACTAACATTCTTATTTAAATCAGATTTGTTTGGCATAATTATATTTTGTTCTGATTTTGTCGTAGAATTTTCATATTCATTTTCAAAACTCTCATATCCATCTTGTGAATTATAAGCTTCATCATCTTTTATAAATCCATCTGGTAATTTTACACCTTGTGCTTCCAAATATTCAATTAAATATTTAGTTGGATTTTTTCTATATACGTGTCCATCTGGAGTTTTTTTATAAATTGTATTACTTTTTGCTTCATTATTTTCTGTTACATAAAATTCTGTAATTTCACCTATTTCCCTTACGAAAGTATGCGTAACCTTGCTCATATATCCACGTATATAAACACCTAATTGTATATATCTATGTACAGATCTTAAGAATTGCTCTATATCTTGATTTGTTTCAAGTAAACTATACATACGGTTAGGTATTGAAGCAGCTTTATCTGCATGTATAGTGGATAAAATATAGTGTCCAGAAGAAATTGAGTTTCTAACTGCCATAACTGCCTCTGCACTACGGACTTCTGATAATAATATCCATTTAGGGTTTTGTCTCATGCAAGTTACAAGAACATCTGTATAACTTGCTATATTATTAGTTTTCATTGCTACTATATCTCTTGTTGGATATATTTTATCAAGGTGAAGTTCAAGTGTATCTTCTATTGTTATTATTTTTTCTTCTTCAAATGTATTAGCAGCTAAGAATTTAACAAGTTCTGTTTTACCACTACCTGTTTCTCCACAAGCAATTATATTGCAATGACCATGAACACAAGTAATTAAGAAATTAAGCATTTCCTCTGTTATATATTTTTCACTTAAAATTTTAGTTCTTTCAAGTCTTATCTTAGCTGGCGTTTTACGAATAACGCAGGCAATACCATTCCTAGCAATTGAATCATGTATAAAATTCATACGCAATTCTGCACTTTCACTATCTAGAAAAGGATGTGCTGCATTAAAACTTTTACCCATTACGTTTGAGCATTGAAATGCAAGTTTTTCTATAAAAGGATTATTAATTGCAGGATTTTCTACTCTAAATATACCCCTCGATAAAGTTTTTAACCATAATTGTCCGTTATTGCTATAAGAAATATCGGTAATATCATCATTATCTAAATATTCTTTTAAAGGACCGAAGTCCATTCCTTCAAATATATTATCCATTATTATTTATCAGCTTTTTAACCAGCAGGTATTGGCTCATTATCGTCTATTTCTTCTGGTATAGCATCTTCTTCAATTGTTGTTGCGTGGGCATCTATATAGTCTCTTAGTGTTGCACTTGTTACAATTACATAATCTTGTGTTGGAACAGTTGATCCTCTTGGTGCGATTATAAGTTCAACCCCATTAATATCTTCACTCTTTTTAAGTAATGTATACATGTCTTGTTTAACTGCAAATCCAATTTTCTCAGGTACTTTAACATCGTTAGGATCTGCAAATACATCATTACCATTGCCATCATGTACAACTAACACTTTAACATTTTTCATTAACTTACCAAAAAATATAGTTCCACTTTCATCTCTTGCTTTCATATATATGTCTATATATGTATCTGGAAGTACATTATTTCCTAAAGTACTTGCAACATTAACATTCATATAATAACCATATTCACCATTTTCAACATCTAGTTGTTCAATCCAGTTTCCAGGTATTTTATCTTCATCTGCTAACCAATCCCTATAAAATAAACTGCCTTCTGGAATTGTTACATTTATATTTGTATATTTATCAATTATAGTATTTGTTGAACGTAACGCATTTTCGCTTATCATACTACCTGGAATTTGTTTGAAAACAATATCCTCCCCTGTTATTTTAGTCTTTGGATTTATTTTTCTTGCCGCAACTGGCATATTTACTGGATTAGTTTGTTTTTTTATGCTTGATGTATATCCCCAATAAAGGACTCCTAATATTACTATTACAAGAAGAATAGTAACAACATTTTTATTTGTAAAAAATCTTTTTAAACCTATACTAAAGTTTTTCATTTTTTATCTCCTCTCAATATTTTGTTTCTAAAATTGCATCAATATTATTTATAACATCAAATTCTATTACTTCATTTGTAGAACTATTTGATTTAGTGCTTGATATTCTCAAACTTACCTTAGGAGGCGTTTCTGTGATATCATACACATCTATTACATATGTATTTGAAAGTTCAGCACTTTCAGAAAATCTACGAATAAAATTTTCAAGAAATTTTTGTTCTATTATTTTAATAGTACCGTCTTTTCTATAAGCAGCCAAATCTACAGCATCATACATAGACGCTTCTACAGTTTCTTTCAATAAATTATAATTATGTTGATCCGTATTAGTTACGGTAGACATAAACCATATTATTCCAATTGCAATTATACCTAGTGCTATAACTGCATACCCCCACACTGATTCTCTCAAAATATCACCCACCTAACTTATTATAGTGCTACTATTAACAATATAATTTTATCACAATTTATATATTTAAACAATACATTTTTTTATTTTTACCAATTTATTTTTAATGGTTAATATAAAATGTTTCAAAAATATAAATAATTAATTATTGAATATTTTACTAAAATAAATTATAATATTTTCTTGGAGTGATACAGATGTATAAAATAAATATTCCCGAATTTGATGGACCATTAGATTTACTACTTCATTTGATAAAAAAGGATAATATTAATATTACAGATATTAGTATAGATAGTATTACTAAACAATATTTAGATTATATAAATGAAATGGAAGCTATGAATTTAAATATTGCTAGTGAATATTTAGTTATGTCTGCAGAACTTTTATATATTAAATCTTTATCACTATTACCTAAAGTTGAAAATGATGAGGAAGATGAAGAAGATCCTAAAGAGAAATTAATAAATAGATTAATTGAATATGAACAATATAAAAATATTACAAATACTTTTAAAGAATTAGAAGGCATAAGGAAAGATGTATTTACTAAAATGCCTAGTAATTTATTAGAATATAAAGATGAAAATGTCAATATTGATTATGGTGTCAATCTTAACGATTTAGTAAACGCACTAAATAATTTTTTAGAACAAAAACAGTTAGATAAACCATTAAATACTAAAGTTACTAATAAAGAATATAGTGTGTCTAAAAGAAGTTTAGAAATTAAAAATATTTTAAAGGAAAAGAAAAAAGTAAATTTTACTGACCTTTTTGATATAGTAACTAAAGAATATGTAGTTGTTACTTTTTTATCAATACTATCAATGACAAGAAAACAAGAAATTATTATTGAACAAGAGGAAAATTTTAAAAATATTATAATTAAAGAAAAAGGTGTATAACATGAAAAATTTAAAAGCAATTATTGAGGGACTACTATTTGTTAGTGGTGATGAAGGGCTTACTTTAATTGAAATTTGTAATATTATAGGAGAAAGTGAAGAAGAAATTACTAAATGCATTAAAGAATTATGTAATGACTATAATAGTGATGATAGAGGTATCACTATAGAATACTTAGGTAATCACTTTAAATTAACTACTAAAGATATACATAAAGAATATTATAAAAAATTAGTTACTGAAGAAGAAAATTCTATCTTATCTCAATCTGCTCTTGAGGTTTTAGCAATCATTGCATACAACTGTCCTATTACTAGAATTGATATAGATAATATAAGAGGAACTAATAGTAGTTATGCTGTTAGGAAATTACTTTTAAAAGGTCTTATAGAAGAGGCAGGAAGATCAGACACTGCAGGTAGACCAAGATTATATAAAGTTACTGATAGATTTTTAGATTACTTTGGATTAGGAAGTTTAGATGAACTACCTAAAGTTGAAATAAAGGAAAATGAAGAAAGTGAAGAAGATGAAGAAGAAAATCTTTTTGACTCGAAATATACTGAGATATAAGTTTGTATCTCATTTTTTTATTTAAATTATTATTTTCTATTTTATTTTTTTTTAAAACTTGATATAATATCTATGTGATGCCTGTATGGTGAAATTGGTAGACGCGTTGGACTCAAAATCCAATAGTAGCGATACTGTGTCGGTTCGAGTCCGACTACAGGCACCAAATTGATAGGAAACTCGGAAAAATACGAGTGAAAATAGAAAACGTACTTGATAAAAGTGCGTTTTTATGTTATTATGTATTTGTCAAGGAAACTTGCATAAAATAAAAAAGGAATACCTAATTTTGACGAGTTAGGTACTATTCCAAATCTTAGATTAGTACCGACCTATACAATTGGTACTATTTTTATTAGTATGATTAAAATCACAATAATAAGGAGTATTATGATAGCACAAAGATATTTCTCTGTTTTTTTCATAACTTCACCTCCTTCCACTTTAAAAAGTAAAGGAGAATAGTACCTAAACTAACTAAGTATTCCTAAAGTAATTATATCAAACAAATGTTTTCACCACAATACTTTTATATTAAATTTTGATAATTTAGAAAACATACTTGCAAATTGACAAGGTCAATTCTAACATATAGTATAATATAAATCAAGGAGTTGTAGTTTAGTTTTTACTTCAAGAGGTAAAACAGAAAAGTATGAAACTTGCAAAAAAGTTCATATTGTGATAATATGTATTTAGCAAGAAAATTTGCATAAAATAAAAAAGGGAACATTCAGTTTTTCCGAGTTGAATGTCTACCCAATTTATATTGAATCAGACACTTATTCTAGCGAATGAGTGTCACTTTTTTATAACTACTATCATAATGATAAGGAGAAATAAAATGATAGTAATGAGCTTGAGAACTTTTAAAATAAAGGTCTTAGTTTTCATTTTTATCAAACCTCCTCTCTAAAGATTGGAGGTAGACACTCAACAACTGATATTCCCTATAAAAAGTATACTATTTATTACACGCAAAAAACAAGTGTTCGCGTGATATTTTATTAAAAAGTTGTTGTACTCCTTCCTTTAGGGCACCATTGACGTTTCTATTCGAACTTTTTCGAATATTGATATAAAAAGATAACCCCTTAGGTTATTTTGATACACTTGTCGAAATACCTAGGGGTTAATTATTTTGTCAAAACAAAATAGCTTACAACTTAATTGCTATTAAATTTATCGGATAATTAAAATAGATCAGTAAAATTTATAATAATTTGATATTTGTATCCATAATAATATTTCCTACTCCAGACGAAATACATAATTCGATTTTAAAATCTTCTTCACTGATTCTTGTTATATTACAATCATATTTGCCTGTAATTATTGAAATCCAACCTTTTTCGTCTTCATATGTAATATCGCTCAAATAATTATTAACATTTGTTTTAATATTTTTCTTAGCACTTTTAAACATTTCTTTTGAAAATGCAAACTCTAATCCTAAATATATTTTATTATCTATAAGAAAAGTAATGAATGGGGCTAATCCTGTTATTTTTTTATTATTAATATTAGCAAAAAATTTTCCCCAAGAAACTCTAAAATCATAACTGTTATATTCTATATCATTTATTTTTATCATATAAGTTCCTCTTTCTAAGAAAGTCATAACTGACATTAAGATTATTATAACACTTATAATGTTGTAAAATAAAGATTTTTAATATAATTATTGCTAAATTATTTTAGAATTAAATTGTATTAACTTTTATTATTGTTTTAAAGTTGTAGATTACTACGTCACTCGCACCAGATTGATAATAAACTTGGACTTTTTTGTTTGCGTTTTAAAATGTTTAAATTCATGATAAAATATTTTAAAGGAGGTTTCGAATGAATAAAGAAATAATAAAATCAGAAATTAATGTGAATAATAATAAAATTAATGTTATTAGAATAGGTAATAAAGAATATATTTCTCTTACTGATTTGGCTAGGTACGCTAATCCTGAAGAACCAAAAATTCCCATTCAAACATGGATGCGTAATAGAGATGTTATCGCTTACTTAGGATTGTGGGAAAAATTAAATAACGAAAATTTCAAAGGTGTCGAATTTACGACCTTTGAATCTTTAGCAGGTAAAAATAGTTTTTATATGTCTCCACAAAAATGGATTAAAGAAACCAATGCAATTGGAATAATATCTAAATCGGGTAATAATGGTGGAACGTATGCTTGTAGTGATATAGCTTTAGAATTTGCAAGTTGGCTATCTCCAGAATTTAAATTGTATGTTATACAAGAATTTGAAAGGTTAAAAAGAAATGAAGCATATCAATATAAAGTTGATTGGACAGCTAGTAGAATTGCTTGCTAAATCTAATTATCATATTCATACCGATTCAATTAAAGAAAATATTATTCCTAAATTAACTGAAAAACAAAAACAATATACGTATGCTGAAGAAGCTGACGTTTTAAATGTTGCTTTATTTGGTATGACTGCAAAAGAATGGCGAGATAAAAATCCTAATATTGAAGGAAATATTCGAGATTATACGGATTTAAAACATTTACTCATTTTATGTAATTTAGAAAATACAAATGCTGAACTTATTAACGATGGTATACCACAAAAACAAAGATTGATAAAGCTGAATAATTCAGCTATTAGGTAAATGAAAATCTTAGAAAATGATAAGTCTATAAAAGAACTAGAAAACTTAAATAAAAAATTAATAAATACTAAATAGTTATGACAATATAGAAAACACACATGCATATTGAAAAAAAATATGCTTTTAATTTTTTTATAATGATGGGATAATTATAACCCCTATAATAAAAAAGAAGATTCAACTGAATTAACTCATTATATTGAACTTGTTTGGAATACAACACATAAATGAATAAAGTAAAGTATATGAATTTTTTAATTTAAAAACATTATATAATTTAATGAAAGCAATAGATAACTATATTTATTATTATAAAATTAAAAGGACTATCTCCTGTAAAATACAGGCTACAATCCTTTAAACTGTTAAATTCAATCCATACATTTTTTACATATTATCTAATTTTTCTTTAATTGTTTTGCTTACAAAACTCATATCTGCTTTACCTCTAAGTATAGGATTTACATATCCCATAAGTTTTCCCATATCTTTATTAGATTGTGGTTTTATAGTATTAAAAGCTTCATCAATTACTTTTAATACTTCTTCTTCACTTAGTTGCTCTGGCATATATTTATTTAATATCTCTATTTCTTTAGTTGTTTGCTCTACTAAATCATTTCTTCCTGCTTTTTCAAATTCAACTATAGATTCTTTTCTAGTTTTAATTTGTTTACTTACTACACCAATAAATTCATCATCTGTTACTTCATGTTTATTATTTATTTCCTCAAGTTGAATAGCTCCTTTAACCATTCTAAGAACACTTAAAGTTTCTTTATCTTGATTTTTCATAGCTTGTGTTAAATCACTTAATAATTTATTTCTCATAATATCCCTTTCTAAAATTAAAGAGCCTATAAAGCTCTTATTAATAATTTTCTCTTTGTCTTTTTCTGCTATTCTTGATGCCTTCTTCTTTTTTCTCTCTACGTTTAACTCCTGGTTTTTTATAACCTTCTTGTCTTTCTCTAACTTTTTTTAGGAGGCCGTCTCTTGCATTTTTTTGTTTCATAGTACGAAGTGCACCATCAACATTACCATTTCTAACTACTACCTTTGACATATAATCCCTCCTTTCACAAATCTATCAGTATTATAACACTTACTTTTAATTTATACAAGAAAAATCTTTATTTTTAGACTTTTTTTACACTTTTTGGTTCTAATAAACTTAATGAAACTTTACTTTTATCTAACTTTATTTCATCAACATAGCAATCTACTATATCACCAACACTAAGTATTTCACTTGGATGCTTTATATATTTATCTGTTATTTTTGATATATGAACCAAACCATCTTCGTGTAATCCAATATCTATAAATGCTCCAAAATCTACTACATTTCTAACTGTTCCTTGAAGTTTCATACCTACTTTTAAATCTTTAAGTTCCAATATATCACTTTTAAGTATTGGTTGAGGCATATCATCTCTTGGATCCCTATTAGGTTTCTTTAATGAACTTACAACGTCTTCTAATGTATATATGTCTGTATTTAATTTATCTTTATATATATTCAAATCTATACTATTTAATTTATTTATTAGTTCATTACTCCCAACATCTTTTAAAGTAAATCCTAATATCTTTAATAAACTCAAAACAACATCATAACTTTCTGGATGTATACCTGTTGAATCTAATATATTATCTCCTTCAGTAATTCTTAAAAAACCAATTGCTTGTTGATATGTTTTGTCACTTAATAATTTTTCTATCTCTTTTCTAGAATTTATTCTACCATGTTTATTTCTATAGTCTATTATTTTTTCTATACTTTTTTTAGTTATACCGGACACATATTTTAAAAGTGATGGGGACGCAGTATTAACATTTACACCTACACTATTTACTGTTTTACTTACAACGAAATCTAAATTTTCAGATAACTTCTTACTTGAAACATCGTGTTGATAAAGCCCTACTCCTATTCCTTCAGGTGGTATTTTTACAAGTTCAGCAAGTGGATCTTGAAGTCTTCTTCCTATACTCACTGCACTACGTTTTTCAACCGCTAAATTTGGAAATTCTTCTATAGCTATAGGTGATGCACTATAAATTGAGGCACCTGCTTCAGATACTATTACATACTTACAAGGAAGTTTATATTCTTTAATTATTTCAGATACAAATTTTTCACTTTCACGAGATGCAGTTCCATTTCCTATAGCAATTATATCTACTTTATATTTATCTATTAAATTTTTTACTATTATTTTAGAATCATTTATAAACTTTTCTTGATTACTTCCTTTTATAAATGGTTTTATTACTGTTGAATCTAAATACTTACCTGTTTTATCTATTACAGCAAGTTTACACCCATTAATAAATCCTGGATCAAATGCGAGTACTACTCTTTCTTTCATAGTTGGAGTAAGCAAAAGAGATTCTAAATTTTTTCCAAAATTATCAATTGCTGCTTCTTCACCAATATCAGTTAAATCTCCTCTTATTTCTCTTTCTATTGAAGGAAATATCAATCTTTTATACGAATCCTCTATTGCTTCTTTTACTATATCTACTACAAATGATTTTTCGTTTTTTATAATTCTTTTTTCTAGAAAATTTAATACTCTCATCATATCATATTCTATAGATACACTAAGTACATTTTCCTTTTCTCCTCTATTTAAAGCAAGTATTCTATGAGGTTTTATATATTTAATTTTTTCTTCATAATCATAATACATATCATAAATTTTATTTTCATCTTTAGCATTCTTTTTTATTTTACTTTTAATTGTACCATAATTATAAGTATTATCTCTTATTACTTTCCTATATTTAGCATTATCTGATATATTTTCAGCAATTATATATTTAGCACCTTCTATAGCATCCTCTACAGTTTTTACATTTTCATTTAAATACTTTTTCGCAATATTTTCTATATTTCCATTAGTAGGAAAAGCCATTATTTCTTTTGACAAACCTTCAAGCCCATTTTTAATGGCTTCTGTTGCTTTAGTTTTTTTCTTTTCTTTAAATGGCCTATATAAATCTTCTACTTCTACTAATTTTGTTGCAGACATTATTTCATTTTTTAATTCATCAGTAAGTAAGCCTTTTTCATCTATTAGTCTTATTACATCTTCTTTTCGTTTTAATAAGTTTACTTGATAACTATACACTTCTTCTATAGCTTTTATTTTTTCTTCATCTAAAGCTCCTGTTGCCTCTTTTCTATATCTAGCTATAAATGGTATTGTATTACCTTCTTCAAGTAATTTTAATGTTACTTCTACTTGATTTATTGTTATATTTAAATTTTCACTTATTTGTTTAATTATATTATCGTTCATAAATCCTCTTTTCTATATAATAGATTATATCAGAAAAAAAAATACTTTTAAAGTATCATTTTTAACTAGTATATATTAATTTTATAAGTTGTTATTAATATAAATTGTTATTCAATGACTTTACAATTGATAATTAATTATCATGTAAATAAATTTTTATTAAGGAATATTTTCACTACACTTATCATTGTCAACAATGTCATAATCGAAATCTTTTTTTACACTTACTTTAACAGTTTTTTCATTTATTATATTACTACTATTGACATCTTTTAAGTAGCCTTTATCTCTTAAAGTAGTTAGTGGTATACAATAAATTGCACCTTTTTCTTTTACATATTCATCGCTATAATCATCTAAAAATAATTTGGTAGATTGTTCTATAATATATGCTTCCATTTCGTTTAATTCACCTTCATGATTTCTGATTGAATCTGTAATTAAAGGAAATGCGATAAGTAATATTAAAGTAATCAATGCCATAACGCCTAATAGTTCTACTAAAGTAAATCCTCGATTTTTCATGTTATCACCCATTATTCTTTTTATATTCTGAACATACTTCATCTAAATCTTTTATTATATTATCTACTATGTCAAAATTTTCAATTCTAACTCCTGAAGCTAAAATGTGTCCCCCACCATTATAATTAGCAGCTACTTCATTTATTACTGGACCTCTTGATCTAATAGATCCCCTTATATTGTTATTTATTTTGTCATAAGCAAATATTGCCCATGCATACATTTCATTTATATAATTTAAACTATTTACTACATTAGTTGCTGTAGATGCATCTATATTGAATTTATCTAATATATCTTGTTCTAATTTTATGTAACCAAATCCATTTTCAGTAACATTTATATTATTAATTATATAGCTTTGAAATCTTAATTCATCAAGTGTACGCATATACATATTTGGATAAAGACTAGTAAAATTTATGTTAGTTTTTTTTATCAAATATGAAACTAATTCAAATGTTTTAGCGCTTGTATAATTGTATAAAAATCTATTTGTATCTCCGACAAGGCCTATATAAAGTTTACTCGCACCACTTTGATTTATTTTTAATTTAGTGTTTTTTATAAGTTCTATAACAAGTTGAGAAGCACTACTAGCAGTATCATCTATCCACTCTATATCTGCAAATTTTTCAACAAATGGATGATGATCTATTTTTATTTTTGCCTTAAATCTATTTACATCTACACCATCTATTCTTTGCATATTTGGAGTATCAAGTACTATTAAAAGAGAGTTTTCATACATATCATCTGTAAATTTATCAAGTTCTCCTATATATTTATGTCGTTGTGCGGGAGAACCTACGGTATATACTTGTTTTTTTGGAAATGTGCATAATATAGTTTCCTTAAGTCCTAAGGTACTTCCTAGTGCGTCCGGATCTGCTCCAATATGCCTAGCAATAACTATTTTATTGTATTTTTTTATTTGTTTATATATTTGATTGCATATTTTCATGATTTCACCTACTATTAACTATATTATACACTATTTTTTCAAAAGAAAAAAGAATGTTTTAAATTCTTTTTTTAAATTTATCTTCTATTTTTTTATCTATAAAAACATATAGATATATTAAAGTTAATATTAATATTATGCTTATTATTAAGTTTACCATTACTTGTGGTATTCCATATTCATCAATGTCTAAGAAAAAATAAGGATATCTACTGTTTGCATACGTAAATGTTCCTCCCATTTTAGCTCTTATACATATAAATATAAAATATGTAAAAGGAATAAGTACCCATGTAAAGGCGAATTTTTTATTAAATTTTCCCTTTTCATCAAATAATATATAATCGAATAATACCATGAGTGGTAAAACTACATGAACTATAGTATTTCCAATGCTGTTGAGTTTCATAACTCCATCAACATCGTGCATAAATGGTCTGAGTATTAAATTATACACAATAAATGTTATTAATATGGTTATAGTAATCGCACCTTTTAAATTTGGATAATAATTATGAACATCTTTTTTTATATTTAATAACATTCTTGCACTATATATAAAGAAAAATAATATGCATAATAAATTACTTAAATTAGTATAATAACTTAAATGTTCATATATTCCCACAAGTGGACTGTCTTTTAAACTACTATATATTCCAAATATTCCTATTATTACTATTAATATTTTAAACATTAAAGAAAAATACTTATTTTTTATACACATTTTATCACCAATTAAGTATATTCATTTATAACAAAAAAAATGAAAGTAAAATTTCATTTTCTATATTATGCACTTAATTTTTCTTTTAACCAAAAGTGTTTATTTTTATCAAAACTACATACAAATATATTTTTATTATATATATAAAATATACATAGTATTTGTCTTAAATATCTTTCACTATTTATAATTACGCAACTCTTTCTTATTTCAAAATACTCTAATTTATTTAGATAAAATTTATTATTTTTATATTCCAAATTAGTTTTACTCTTTATATAGTGTTTAATTACTTTTGTATTAAATAAATTACATATATTATAAAATAAACTAATTCCATAACTATAATTTTTTTTATTCAACATTTTTAATTTTTTTAATATATTATATAAATATTCTTCATCATAATTTTTTAAAAAATCATTTTTTATAATAAATAAGTAATACATTTTTTTCACCAATATTATTATAAAAAACGACTATTAAATATTTTGTCGAATTATATTTATTTTTTTATTTTGATATCTACTATTTCCATGTCATACAAATTTTTAAATTTTTGGTATTCATTCATATTTGATACTACCGTTATACCACTAGTAATTATTATATCTGTATTACAAATTTTTAAATGACCATATAAAGTTTTTAAACCTATTTTTTTAGATGGCGATATTATTCCTTTAGTTTGAAATATTGGTCTAAAAAATCTAGGTATCATACCACCATGTGTGTGACCACACAATATTAAATTTATATTATATTTTTTTAATAATTTTTCGTTTAATAATTTAATAGGACTATGGCAAAGTAATATGTTATAATAATTTTTCTTTAATTTAATAGTTCTAAAATATTTTTCAACATCTGTAAATATATTTTCTTCTTTTAAATAATAATCTACAGGTAATGTAAGACCTATAAAATTAATATTATCTATTATAATATTTTCATTATTTAGTAAGTATAAATTTTTTATTTTTTTTATTTTATTAAATAACTTTTCATTTAATCCATATATACCTTTAAATTTATCTATATAAAATTCATGGTTCCCTAAAGAGATTATTACTTTTGAAATATTGGAAAGATCAACTAACCATTTTATTAATAATTCTTCATCATGAATATTTGCTTCATCTGTTAAATCACCTATTATACATATATACTGTGGATTAATTTTACTTATTGATTCTAATACTTTGTTTAAGTTTTTCATATCATTTTTATCGTAATAATGTATATCTGATATGCTAACAATATTTGCATTTACTCCATTTAAATTATATTTTTTTCTATATGTTTTCATTATTATCCCTATATTTTTCTATAAATTGCTTTCTATATTCAAGTATATTATCATTTTTTATACATTCTCTTAAATCTTCTGTCAATTTAGTTAAAAATCTAATATTATGTATTGATAAAAGCCTTTGTCCAAATGATTCGTTTGCTACTATCAAATGTCTTATATATGATTTTGTATAATTTTTACAAGCATAACAATCACAACTTTCTTCTATTGGGGTAAAATCTTCTTTGTATTTGGCATTTTTAATGTTTATTTTACCATATCTTGTAAAAGCATTACCATGTCTAGCTATACGAGTTGGAAGTACACAATCAAACATATCGATTCCCCTAATTACACCTTCTATTATATCTATAGGATCGCCTACTCCCATTAAATATCTCGGTTTATCTATAGGTAGTTCACTTATTGCATAATCTATCATTTTGTACATTGTATCTTTATCTTCTCCAACGCTAGTACCACCTATACTATATCCATCAAAATCCATTTTTACTGTTTCTCTAGCACTCATTTTTCTTAAATCTTCATATTCTCCACCTTGTACTATACCGAATAAAGATTGATTATCATTATTAAATACATCTTTACCACGTTTAGCCCATCTAAGTGTTCTTTCTGTGCTTTCTTTAGCATATTCATAATCTGCTGGATATGGTATACATTCATCAAATGACATAGCGATATCACTATCTAGTTTATTTTGAATTTGTATTGAAAGTTCTGGAGTTAAAAACAATTTTTTTCCATCTATATGACTTTTAAAATGAACACCATCTTCTGTTATATCTTTTTTCTTGTTTTTAGCTAGACTAAAAACTTGAAATCCACCACTATCAGTAAGTATTGGACCATCATAATTCATAAACTTGTGTAATCCGCCTGCTTTATATATTACATCCTCACCTGGTCTAAGCCATAAATGATAAGTATTGGAAAGTATTATACCACTGCCAATCTCTTTTATTTCTTCAGGTGATAATGTTTTAACTGTTGCTTGTGTTCCAACTGGCATAAATATAGGGGTTTCAAATGTTCCATAATTTGTGTGTATAAGCCCATATCTAGATTTAGTTTTGGTATCATTTTTTAAAAGTTCATACTTAATTTTCATCGAAAACACCTCATTTTAGATTATAACATTTAAGAAAAAAGATGTAAACACCAAAAAAGCAACGGCCCTGATAAAGTCACTGCTTTTGAGTTTAGAAAATTGTAACAAAACATTATCAGTGTTAAGTACAATACTTCCACCTTAGAAGTTTTCTTTCTTCTTACAATTGTAACATTTAGAGTAGGCAGAAATTACCATAGGCATTTCTATTAAAATTTTAAGCAAATACAATTATATAGTTTTACTATATAATGTTTTTTGCTTAGAATTTCCAGATATTAAACTCAACACTATTTTTATACAACTACTCTTTTTTTATAATATATTTAAATTAATAGATGCTATATATTTTTATTATTTAGCCATTTACTTGAATTACTTTTTATTAGTGGATTTCATACTAGAACATCCGACTTACGTAATTCACAACTAGATTATGACTAATTTTATTACATATATAAGCTATAATAAAATTAAATAATTATTTACAAGTAGCTGTTTTTATTCTATAATGTATCATTTATCTATCTACCTCTAAACTACACTAATAATACTATATTTATCAATATTTGTCAATATATTTTTTCCAATTTTTACTAAAACAT
>CANRPA010000008.1 GCA_947632395.1 uncultured Bacilli bacterium
AGAAACAAATGATGGAGCATACTGTGAAGTAACTATAGAAAATGGATTACAAGTTTCATGTTATTCAAGTACAGAAAAAGAAAATGCAAAACATTACTTTACAAAATATGTACAAACTGATTCAGAATCTGGAGAAGGTAATGAGCCAATTGTTCAAGAAAGCCCAAAAGATTGGTTTATATATGATGAAGCAACTGGAACAATAACAGGTTTTTCAGATACATGGAATAGTTTAGAAGATGAAAATAAATATGATATAGTAATTCCATCAACAACACCAAATGGTAATACAATTGTTGATATAAGGGCAGGCGCATTTTCATCAAGACCATTGACAAGTGTCACAATCCCAGATAGTGTAATTACTATTGGAGATGGCGCATTTTATCAAAACAATCTAACAAGTTTAGTTTTAGGAGATAATGTTAAAACAATAGGTGGATCTGCTTTTTTAGGTAATAAACTAGAAAGTTTAGATTTAGGGGAAGGTGTTCAAACGATAAAATCAGGCGCTTTTTATGGTAATAAATTAGAAAGTGTAAAAATTCCAGATAGTATGATTACAATTGAAGCAGGAGCATTTAATCAAAATAATATAACAAGTTTAGATTTAGGAAATGGAACTCCAACAATAGCAGCTGCTTTTCATAATAATAAACTTGAATATATTAAAATCCCTAGTGGTGTAACATTATTAGGTGGGGCATTTGCCTATAATAATTTAATTACTATCGAATTAGAACCAAATGTTCAAGCAATTGCAAATGGTGCTTTTTATAAAGGTATTACTTCTAACGATGATATTTCTAATCTAAATTTAGCCCAAATAATCAATAGGACTGGAAAAAGTTTTGATTGGGATAATGTAATAAATAGTTCGACATCAGGGAGATATACATTTGAAACTGGAATTGTTGAAAACAATTATGGTAATGTAACAGTTACAAATACTAATTAATAAAAAAATAGTATAACCCCGTTCCTTAAATAGAAACGAGGTTTTTATATGAGTAAATTGATATAAAAAAATTGACTCATTTTATGTGTCTATGAATTTGCACTACTATTTTTTTTCATGATATCTATAATTCTTCAAAATAAAAATATTTACCCATTTGTCAACAGTCTGAATCTAGTTATAACTAGTTTTTCTTTACACACTTTTAAAAAATGTGTATAATTAATATGTCAATAACTTTAGAAAAGAGTGATAATATGAACGATAGTTATGTAGAAATAGATACAAAGCAAATAGGAAAAAATGTAGAGAATATTATTAAGAAATATGATAACTATAAATATTATATAGGGGTTATTAAAGGAAATGCTTATGGACATGGATTTGGTGTTGTAAAAACTATGGTGGATTCTGGAATAAATTATTTAGCAGTATCTACTTTAAAAGAAGCAATTGAGGTAAGAAATTTAATTGATATTCCAATATTATGTTTACAACCAATAGATATAGGGGATTTACCTTTAGCTAGTGAAAATAATATAACAATAACAGTAAGTAGTTATGAATATTTTAAAAAAATTCCAAAAGAAAAATTAAAGTTAAATATTCATTTAAAACTTGATACAGGTATGAATAGACTTGGTATAAATAAAAAAAGTGAAGTAGAAGAAATTTATAATGAACTTATAGATAATGAAAATATAAAACTAGAGGGAATATATACTCATCTTGCAACTATTGGTATAGAAGATAAAAAATGGGATGATCAAGTAAATAAATTCTGCAATTTAACTGATAACATAGATTTAAATAAAATAAAAATAGTTCATTTATTTAGTAGTAATAGTTTAGTAGTACATCCTAAACTTGAATTTGCAAATGGAGTTAGAATTGGCATAATGATGTATGGAATAGCGTTAAAAGCGCCAAACTATAATGGAATTAAAGGTCGTTTAAGAAAAATAAAAAGAGACTATTTAAGAAAAAAGTATAAATTATCACAAATATTGAATGACTATAATATAGATATAAAACCTGCTTTTCATCTTTATAGTAAAGTAATAGAAATAAAAGATGTAAAACCTAATGAATATATAGGATATGGTTTAAAATATAAAACATCTGAAAAATCTAAGGTAGCAGTTGTTCCTATTGGGTATGCAGATGGATTATCACTTAAAAATAGTGGAAGAAATGTATTAATTAATGGCGAGCCTTATAAAATCGTAGGTTCAGTTAATATGAAAATGTTAACAGTAATTGTAGATGATAAAGTAAAATTAAATGATAAGGTAGAGATAATAGGTGACAATGTAAGATATATATGTGGATATTTAGGAGTTACTCCTCATAGTTTATTTACAATGGTACCAAAAGAAATACCAAAAATATATAAATAGAATTGAGTGATAGTATGGACTTTGAAGTTTTACTACTAGGTAGTGATATAAATACATATTATATGGCTAGGTGCTTACACGAAGAATATGGTAAAAAGGCTTATGTAATAAGTAAATTTCCTATGATGTTTACAAGCATAAGTAAAATATTAAATCTAAAGATAGAACCTAAAATACAAGAGAAAGAAACCTTTGTAAAAATATTAAAAAAATTTTACAATGAGCATAAAGATAAAAAAATATTATTAGTAGGTACAAATGATAATTATGTTAGATTAATAATAGAAAATCAAGATTATTTGAAAAAGTATTTCTATTTTCCAACTTTTAGTGTAGAGTTATTAAATAATATGTTAGTAAAAGAAAAATTTTATAATAATTTTGATGGTCTTGATAAGCCAGAAACATATATTTATAATACTTTAGAAAAATTAGATATGGATAAGATAAAAGAGTTAGGATATCCATTAATACTTAAACCTAGTGATGGTATAAAATATCATGAACATGAATTTGATAATCAATATAAAGTATTTAAAATAAAAGATGAAGAAAATTTAAAAAGTGTTATAAACGATATAAAAAAGTCTGGATATAAAGATAATTTAATAATACAAAAATTTATTAAAGGTGATGATAGTTATCTTTTCGATTGTGTAGCATATTTAGATAGGTATGGTAAAGTAAAACTTATGACATTTGCGCAAATCGCACTTCAAGAACATACTAAAACAGGTATTGGAAATGCGACTGTTGTCGTAAATGGTGTTAGTACACATGGTAGTTTTGAAAAAATAACAAAACAGTTAAAGAAAATAATAGAAAAAGAAAATTACCATGGATTTTGTGAATTTGATTTAAAATATGATCCAGATGATAAAAAGTTTAAAGTACTTGAAATAAATCCAAGACAAGCTAGATGTAGTTATTATTTAGCATTTGCTGGGTTTAATTTGATTAAATATTTGGTAGATGATTTAATTTATAAGAAGGATTTAGAATATCATTTCATAGATAAAAAGGTGTGTTTATCATTTGTACCTAAAAATATAATAAAAAAATATGTATTTGATAAACAATTAAAACAAGAAATTTTTAAATTATATAAACAAGGAAAAGTTGTTAATCCTTTAAAATATAAAAAAGATAATTTATTTAAGAGAAAATTATGGTTAATAGTTAGAGATTTTAATTATAATAAAAAATATAAAAATAACAGGTGGTGAAATTATGTGTGGATTTACAGGGTATATAAGTAAAAAGAAAAATAAAGAAAAAATTGTAAAAGAGATGAACAAACTGATACAACACCGTGGTCCTGATGATGAAAATTATTACATAGATGAAGACATTGCTATGGCATTTAGAAGACTTAGTATAATAGATTTAAAAAATGGTAGACAGCCAATGATGAATGAAGATGAGTCTATGATAATAACTTTTAATGGTGAAATATATAACTTTCAAGAGTTAAAAAAAGACTTAATAAAAAAAGGTCATAAATTTAAAAATAATGCTGATACTGAAGTAATAATTCATGGATATGAAGAGTATGGTGAAAATATACTAAATAAATTAAGGGGAATGTTTGCATTTGTAATATGGGATAAAAATAAAAAAGAATTGTTCGGTGCAAGAGATTACTTTGGAATTAAACCATTCTATTATTATAAAAATAATGATACATTTATGTATGCATCAGAAATAAAGAGTTTTATTCCTAATCCAGAATTTAAAAAAGAGATGAACAAAGAAGCCCTTAAAACATATTTGACATTTCAATATTCTGCTTTAGACGAAACATTTTTTAAAGGTGTATATAGATTAAAACCAGGTCACTATTTAAAATATAAAAATGGAAAACTTGAAATTAAATCATATTTTGATTATACATATGAAGAAGAAATGATGGAACTTGAAAAAATTGTAAATGATATAAATGAGGAGGTTAAATCTTCAGTAGAATATCATAAAATTAGTGATGTTAAAGTAGGTGCTTTTTTATCAAGTGGTGTAGATTCAAGTTATATAGTATCTCTTCTTAAACCAGATACAACTTATTCAGTTGGTTTTGATTTTGATGGATTTAATGAAACAACAGATGCTAAGGAATTATCGGATATATTAAAAATAAAAAATAAAAGTAAGATTATAAATGACAAAGAATTTTTTGAAGGAGTAAAAAAGGTTCAATATTATTCAGATGAACCACATGCTAATCTTTCTGCTGTTCCACTATATTATTTATCCGCACTTGCAAGAAAAGATGTAAAAGTAGTATTAAGTGGAGAGGGTGCTGATGAACTATATGGTGGATATTTACCATATAAACAATCAAATATATTATTAAAATATAGAAAATTACCAAAAGGCTTAAGAAAAACTTTAAAAAATATAGCTAACCATTTACCTAATATTAAAGGAAAACAATTTTTAATAAGAGGTGGATCAGGTATAGAAGATTATTATATAGGTCAAGCATTCATATTTGATGATAATTCTGCTAATGACATACTTAAAGATGAATATAAGACAAATATAAAATTTAAAGATTTAACTAAACCATATTTTGATAAAGTTAAAGATAAAGATGATGTAGTAAAAATGCAATATTTAGATATGAATATGTGGCTTCCAAATGATATATTACTTAAGGCAGATAAAATGACTATGGCAAATAGTTTGGAACTTAGAGTACCTTTTTTAGATAAAAAAGTTTTTGAGGCTAGTTTAAATATACCAACTAAGTACAAAATAACTGATGAAACTACTAAATATGCACTTAGAAAAGCAAGTTTAAAAGCTGTACCAATAGAGTGGGCAAAAAGAAAGAAAAAAGGATTTCCAGTACCATTTAGAGAATGGTTAAAAGAGGAAAAATATTATAAAGAAATAAAAGAAGTATTTGAAAGTGATTATGCTGCTAAATTCTTTAATACAGAAAAAATAGTTAAATTATTAGATGAACATTATAATGGTATTAAGAATACTTGTAGAAAGGTATATACTATATATTGCTTTCTAATATGGTATAAAATATATTTTATCGATATGAAATAAGAAAACAAAAATGACTCATAAAAGGGTCATTTTTATTGCATTTTTTAATTCATTAAATATTTTATGTATATTTATGTTTTTCAATTGTATTTTTTAATTTATTTTTAAAATTTATTGACATAATAAATAATATATGATAACATTTACTTAGACACGAAAGAGTGTTTTTATTTTAGGAAAAAACATAAAATTAAGAGGTGGTGCTTTTCATGAAAAAATTAGCAAGATTTTTTGCAAATGTTAAAAAAGAAATGAAAAAAGTTAGATGGCCTAAAAAAGGAGAAATGATTAAATTTTCAACTGCTACTATAGCAATCGTTTGTTTCCTTATGGTATTTTTTACTTTAGCAGATGTAGTAATTGTTGCAATAGAGAAGGTGTTTAGTTAATGGAAAAAGAATGGTATGTAGTTAATACTTATTCGGGACACGAGAATAAGGTAAAAGAAAAATTAGAAATGCGTGCTAGTTCCATGGGAATGGAAGATTATATATTTCGTGTAGTTGTACCATCCCAAAAGGAAATATCAACTAATAAAAAAGGTGAGGAGACAGAAAAAGATGTTAAAATGTTTCCTGGCTACATATTAGTTGAAATGATTATGACTGATGAAGCATGGTTTGTTGTTCGTAATACACCAGGTGTTACTGGATTTATAGGATCAAGTGGTAAGGGAGCAAAACCATTCCCACTTACTAAGTCTGAGGTAGATAAAATACTTGGAAGTATGGGAATGAGTAGAATAGATGTAGTTAATGAAATAAAAGAAGGGGATTCAGTTAAAGTAATTACTGGAGCATTTGCTAATATGTATGGTAAGGTTAAACTTGTAGATATGGTTAATCAAAAAATAGAAGTTGCCCTAGATTTATTTGGTCAAGAAACTATAGTAGAAGTAGGATTTACAGAAATAGAAAAAGCGTAAAAAATTATAGACAAACAAAAAAAAATATGTTATTATTAAATGGCTATATTGATTTTAATATAGATTTTGTGGGAGCGATGTCAAGATTATTCTTGAAAGCGGAGCATTTGTACCACATTAAAATTACGAAAAGCTAAAAATTATAGGAGGTGTTTTTCGTGGCACAATTAGTTAAAGAAATTAAATTACAAATTCCAGCAGGAAAAGCAACACCAGCTCCTCCAGTAGGAACTGTACTTGGTCCAGCAGGAATTAATTTACAAGAATTCTGTACAAAATATAATGATGCAACTAAAGATAAAATAGGTGATATATTACCAGTAGTTATTTCTATATATGAAGATAGAAGTTTCGATTTTGTAATTAAAACTCCACCTACAGCATTCTTAATAAAGAAAATCTGTAATGTAAAAAAAGGTTCAAGCAAAGGCTCTAACGAAAGCGTTGGAACTATGTCTCAAGCACAACTTAGACAAATTGCTGAAATTAAATTACCAGATTTAAACTGCTATACAGTAGAAGAAGCCATGAAAATTGTTGCAGGCACTGCAAGAAACATGGGAGTTAAAGTAGAAGAAAACTAAAATACGATTTGAAATAGGAATTCCGCTTTTCCAAAACTTATTGTATAAAAAATATTATGGAGGTTAATATGAAAAGAGGAAAGAAATATTTAGAAGCTGCTAGTAAAATAGAAAAGACTAAAGCTTATTCATTAGAGGAAGCAGTTAAATTAATAAAAGAATTTAAGATAGCTAAATTTGATGAATCTATAGAATTAGTTTTAAGACTAAATCTAGATACTAAAAAAGCAGATCAACAATTAAGAGGAGCTACAGTGCTTCCAAATGGTATTGGTAAGACTAAAAAAGTTTTAGTAATTGCTCGTGGAGCTAAAGCAACAGAAGCAAAAGAAGCTGGAGCTGACTATGTTGGAGATGTTGATATGATAGACAAAATAGCTAATGAAAATTGGTTTGATTTTGATACTATGATAGCTACTCCAGATATGATGCCTGCTTTAGGTAAAATTGGTCGTGTTTTAGGACCTAAAGGTTTAATGCCAAATCCTAAAACTGGTACAGTTACAATGGATGTTGCTAAAGCTGTTAGTGATGTTAAAAAAGGACGTGTTGAATATAGAACAGATTCTTTTGGAAATGTTGCTATAATAGTTGGTAAGTCATCATTTGATGCTGATAAATTAGTAGAAAATATAAACTCTTTTGTATCACTTATTAATAAAACTAAACCTAGTACAGTTAAAGGTAAATATATATTAAATATGTCTATCTCAAGTACTATGGGACCTGGTATTAAAGTAGATACAACAAATTTTGAAATTTAATTGTTTACAAAATAATAATGATATGTTATAATAAAATCTAGTTGGAAGGAAAGTACCAAAGACAGTAGGGGAGAAATCTTAATTACCTACCGAGGAACTTAAATATAGGTTCAATGTCTCTATGGTATTATAGGGACATTTTTGATAAGGTACAAAGATTAGGAGGTGTTTTATGGCAAATCCAAAAATATTAGAGGGTAAACAACAAGTTATCGATGAAATAACTAAAAATGTAAAAGAATCTAGTTCATTTATATTTCTTGAAAATAACGGATTAACTGTTCAAGAAACAATGGAATTAAGAAGAAAATTAAAAGAATCTGATTCAGAACTTAAAATTTATAAGAATACTTTAGTAGCACGTGCTCTTAAAGAATTAAATATAGATGTTGAATCAGAACTAAATGGTCCAAAAGTTGTTGCTTTTGGTAAAGATATCATTGAACCAATTAAGGTTGTTAATGAATTTGCAAAAACTCATGATAAGCTAGTAATGAAAATTGGTATCGTAGATGGTAAAGTTACAGAACTTGATGAACTTAAGAAACTTGCAACTATTCCATCAAGAGAAGGTTTACTTACAATGTTTGCAAGTGGATTACTTGCTATTCCAAAAGACTTTGCAATATGCTTAGATTTACATAGTAAAAATTTAGAAAATTAAAAATATAAAGGAGGATATGTTTATGGCAAAAATAAGCGCAAAAGAAATTATTGATTCACTAAAAGAAATGACTCTTTTAGAAATTAAAGAAGTAGTAGATTTAATGAAAGAAGAATTTGGTGTTGATCCATCTGCAGTAGCAGTTGCTGCTGCACCAGCAGTATCAGCTGCTGCTAATGAAGGACCAAGTGCTGTTGATGTAGTACTTGCTAGTGCTGGAGCTAACAAAATAGCTGTTATCAAAATAATTAAAGAAATAACTGGATTAGGTTTAGGAGAAGCTAAAGCTATCGCTGATAACGGTGGAGTTATTAAAGAAAAAGTTGCTATGGCTGAAGCTGATGAAATGAAAGCTAAATTCGAAGAAGCTGGCGCTACAATTGAACTTAAATAATAATGAATAATGGTTTTAAGCCTGTACTAAAATATAGTATGGGCTTTCGCTGTTTCTAAATAGTTAGTAATATAAATTTATAGATTATAATAAAAGGAATAGAGGTTTTGGTTATGGAAAATAAAACAATATCACAGAAAAAAATATCACAAGCAATTGAAAGTTCTTTGATTTCTATTGGTGGATTAGCGATACTCCTTTCACCAACAATAGGTTTGATTTCTAATATGATGGAAAATAATGATACACAAGAAGGTGCAATAAATGTTGACCATATAATAATAGGAAATATAGAATATAAAAAATTAAAAGATTGCTATTTTGTACAAATTGAAAATAGTAATTTAAATTTAGATGAATTTTATATTTGTGCTAAAAATATGTCAAAAAATGAAGAAAATTCTTTTAAATACACAAATATAATTAATAATGAAACAGTTTTTGAATATTCACCTTTAAATAATTTACCAGAGGAAAATGGTAAAAAATTGATAAGTGAAATTCCATTATCTGATTATCTATATGGTTTTAATTTGAAATCAGAGTATACAATAGGAGATGTAGAAGATATATTAGAACAAATTAAAGAAAAGAAACAAGAACAAAGCAAAAAATTTATTAAAATAAAATTAAATACAATTGATACAATTAGTTAACGACTGGGGGATTATTGTGGAATTTGAAAATAAAATTAAGAATGAAAAGAAAAACAAAAATTCAAAAGAATTTATTGAAACTATTGCACTTGCATCAGTATTAGCAACATCTGTTTCATGTGCTTACGGTGCGTTAACAGCATTAGTTTATGACTCATATAAATTAAATTTTACGTATAGTAAAAATGAAAACGGGGAATATGTTGCTATTGGTACCATAAATTATAAAGAATTAAGTAAATGTTATTTTGTACAAATTAAAAATGATACAACTAATACTGATGAATTTTATGTTTGTAAAAAAGAGAATTCTAAGTATATAAACATATTGAATAATAAAAATGTCTTTGAATTTAAAAATAATAGCAATAGAAAAATAATTAATGAAAATTTAGTGGATGATTATTTATATGGATATGATGAAATAAAATCAAAATATACATCAGGAGATATAGAAAATTTGATTGAAAAAATAAAATATGATATAAAACAAGAAGATAAAGAATTTGTTAAAGTAAAATTTAGTACTAATAATATAACGAAAGTAAATTTAAAAGAATCTAAATAGTAAAGAAGTGATATAATGTCTTATTATTTTGATAAAGAAACTAATATAGAAAGTAAGGAGATTACTACTCATTCAGAGATTAAAGGTAGCCTTTATACTTTTAAAACAGATAATAATGTATTTTCTAAAAAAGGTTTAGATTTTGGTACTAGAACTTTATTAGAAAATATAGATATTAAAAATATTAATGGTGATATTCTAGATTTTGGATGTGGTTATGGACCTATTGGGATATATATAGCAAGTAATACATCCTCAAATGTAGATATGGTTGATATAAATGTTAGAGCGCTCAATCTTGCTAGAGAAAATGCTAAAATAAATGGGACAAGTGTTAATATATTTGAAAGTGATATATATAGTAATATTACTAAAAAATATGATTATATAGTAACTAATCCACCTATTAGAGTAGGTAAAGAAATATTATATAAAATATTAATAGGTGCTAGGGAACACTTAAAAAAAGAAGGACATTTAATATTTGTAATAAATAAAGATCAGGGTGCTAAAAGTACTATGAAAAATATGGAAGAATATTATAACGTAAAATTAATTAAAAAAAATAAAGGATTTTACGTAATTGATTGTCAAAAATGTTGACATATTGATTGAAATAGAGTAAAATTATAAATTGGCGGCATATATTATTCTGCTAAATATGTGCTTACTAAAAAAATATAGTTTATGGGGTGAAAAAGTGGCTTATACAGTTAAAAAATTCGGTGATTACCGTGAAAGAAGAAGTTATGCAAAAACTAAAAATGCAATAGAACTCAATAATTTATTAGAGATTCAAAAAAAGTCATATGATTGGTTTATGACTGAAGGAATAAAAGAAGTATTCGATGATATTTTTCCAGTTGAAAGTTTTACTGGAAATTTAACACTTGAATTCGGAGAATATTCTTTTGAGGAGCCAAGATATTCAATTAAAGGTTGCAAAGATAGATATGCAACTTATGCAGCACCTTTAAAAGTACAAGCAAGACTTTTTAATCAGGAAACTGGCGAAGTTAAAGAGCAAGAGATTTATTTAGGTGATATGCCTATTATGACTGATAGTGGTACATTTATAATTAATGGTGCAGAACGTGTTATAGTATCACAGTTAGTTCGTTCACCAAGTGTTTATTTTTCAAGAGAAATAGACAAAAAAAATGGCAAACATATAATTACTTCACAAGTAATTCCAACTCGTGGAACATGGCTTGAATATGAAACAGATGCAAGAGATGTTATTTACTGTCGTATCGATAGGACACGTAAAGTACCAGTAACAACACTACTTCGTGCATTAGGACTTTCAAGTGATGCTGATATAGTTGATTTATTTGGTGAAGATGACTATATTATGCGTACTATTGAAAAAGATTCAAATAAAAATACAGATGAATCATTAATAGATATACATTCTAAATTGAGACCAGGTGAACCTAGCACATTAGATAGTGCTAAAAATCAATTAATATCTAGATTTTTTGATTCATTTAGATATGATTTAGCTAAAGTAGGACGTTATAAATTTAACAAAAAATTAAATATCATAGATAGATTATATAATACTATACTTGCTGAAGATATTAAAGTTAATGGAGAATTAAAATATGAAAAAGGAACTTTAGTAACTAAAGAAGTATTAGAAGGTTTAAAACCTATAATGGCAGAAGGTTATGGTGTTAAAGAAGTATTAATTAATAATGAATTAGATACTTATAATAAAGTACAGATAGTTCATGTTTATTCTAAGAATAACCCAGAAAAAATTGTTAAAGTTATAGGTAATGATCAAAGTATTACTGAAAAGAGACTTACAATTTCTGATATATATGCATCAATTTCTTATTATTTAAATTTACATGAAGGTATTGGTTCTTATGATGAAATTGATCATTTATCAAATCGTCGTGTAAGACAAGTAGGAGAACTATTACAAAATCAATTTAGAGTAGGTGTTTCTCGTATTGAAAGAGTTATAAGAGATCGTATGAGTACTCAAGAACTTGAGGAAGTAACACCAAAAACTTTAATCAATATTAGACCACTTACAGCAGCTATTAAGGAGTTCTTTGGTTCAAGTCAATTATCTCAATTCATGGATCAAACAAATCCAGTTGCAGAACTTGCAAATAAACGTCGTTTATCAAGTCTTGGACCTGGTGGACTTTCAAGAGATAGAGCAGGAATGGAAGTACGTGACGTAAATCCATCACACTATGGTAGACTTTGTCCAATTGAATCTCCAGAAGGACCAAATATAGGACTTATAACTGCTTTAGCTAGTTATGCAAGAGTTGATGATTATGGATTTATTATGACTCCATATAGAAGAGTAGAAAATGGTCATTTAACAGATGATATAAGATATATGACAGCTGATGAAGAGTTAGATTATCATATATCACAAGCAACAGATAAAATAGATGAAAATAATAATTTTATAGAAAAAATAGTACCTGTACGTTTCCGTGGTGAAAACATTATGGTAAATAGTAGTGATGTTGATTATATTGACGTATCAAGTCAACAAGTATTTTCAATTACTACAGCAGGAATTCCATTCCTTGAACATGATGATGGTAAACGTGCCCTAATGGGTTCTAACATGCAACGTCAAGCAATTCCACTTCTAAAACCAGAAGCACCTATCGTAGGTACTGGTATAGAAGCAATAAGTGCTAGAGATAGTGGCGCTGTTGTAATATCAAAAGCTGATGGTGTCGTTGATTATGTCGATGCAAGAAAAATTCATGTTAAAACTAAAGGTGGTATGGATACATATTACTTAAATGACTTTGAGAGAAGTAACGCAGGTACTTGTTATCATCAAAGACCTATTGTTAGAGTAGGAGATGTAGTTAAAAAAGGTCAAGTTATAGCAGATGGTCCAGCAACAGATATGGGAGAAATGGCTCTTGGTAGAAATGTAACAGTAGCATTTATGAACTTTAATGGATATAACTATGAAGATGCTGTTATCCTAAATGAAAGACTTGTTCGTGATGATGTTTATACATCAATACATATTCAAGATTATCAAATTGAGTGTAGAGATACTAAACTAGGACCAGAGGAATTTACAAGAGATATTCCAAATGTAAGTGAAGAAGCTCGTAAGAATTTGGATGAAAATGGTTTAATACGTATAGGAACAGAAGTTCATGATGATGATATATTAGTAGGTAAAGTAACTCCAAAAGGAATGGCAGAACTTACTAGTGAAGAAAAACTATTACATGCTATATTTGGTGAAAAGACTCGTGAAGTAAGAGATACTTCTTTACGAGTACCTCATGGTGGTGAGGGTATAGTTCACGATATAAAGATATTTACAAAAGAAGATACAGATGAACTACCAAGTGGAGTTTCAAAAATAATTCGTGTATATATTGCACAAAAACGTAAAATAACAGTAGGAGATAAAATGGCTGGACGTCATGGTAATAAAGGTGTTATTTCACTTGTACTTCCATCAGAAGATATGCCTTATTTAGCAGATGGTACACCAATAGATATTATGCTTAACCCACTAGGAGTTCCTAGCCGTATGAATATAGGACAGATACTTGAAATGCATTTAGGTGCAGCTGCTAAAAAACTTAATATTCATGTAGCAACTCCAGTATTTAGTGGAGCAAACAGACAAGAAATAATAGATGCTTTAAAAGAAGCTGGAATAGATGAAGATGGAAAGACAGTATTATATGATGGACGTACTGGAGAACCATTTGATAATCGTATTAGTGTTGGTGTTATGTATATGATTAAATTACACCACATGGTAGATGATAAATTACATGCGCGTTCAACAGGACCATATAGTATGGTAACTCAACAACCATTAGGTGGTAAAGCACAATTTGGTGGTCAAAGATTTGGAGAAATGGAAGTTTGGGCACTTTATGCTTATGGTGCAGCACATGTTCTTCAAGAAATGATGACAATCAAGTCTGATGACGTAGTTGGTCGTGTTAAAGTCTATGAATCATTAGTTAAAGGAACCCCAATACCACAACCAGGTATTCCAGAAAGTTTTAGAGTTTTAATAAAAGAATTCCAAGCTCTTGGACTTGATATAACTGTATTAAATGAGCAAGGAAATTTTGTAGAACTTAAAGATTTAGAAGAAGCAGAAAAATTAGAAAATCCATTAGAAAAGAAAGCAGAAAAAGTAGAAGCTAAACTAATTGGAGATGAATCATCAGATGAAGTATTTGAAGATTATGAAGATACTATGGATGATGAAGATGAAAATGAAAATTATGAAGATTATGAAGATACTATGGATAACGAAGATGAATTTGAGGAAAATGACTTAGATATTATCGATGACATAGATGAAAATGTAGGGGAGGATGAGGATTAATGGATGTTAATAATTTTGAAGGATTAAAAATTAGTATTGCCTCACCTGAAAAAATTCGTTCATGGTCTTATGGTGAAGTAAAAAAAGCAGAAACAATAAACTATCGTACTTTAAAACCAGAAAGAGATGGATTATATTGTGAGAAAATATTTGGACCTACTAAAGATTATGAGTGTTCTTGTGGTAAATATAAAAGATTAAGATATAAAAATATCATATGTGATAGATGTGGAGTTGAAGTAACAAGTTCTAAAGTACGTCGTGAACGTATGGGACACATAGAACTTGCAACTCCTGTATCTCATATTTGGTTCTTTAAAGGTGTACCATCAAGAATGGGTCTTGTACTTGATATGAGTCCAAGAGATCTTGAAGAAGTATTATACTTTGTAAGTTATGTAGTATTGGATCCAGGAAGTGCTCCACTTGAGAAAAAACAAACAATAAGTGATAAAGAATATCGTGCTTACTATGAAAAATATGGAAATAGTTTTAGAGTAGGTATGGGTGCTGAAGCAATAAAAGAGTTACTTGAAGAAGTAGACTTAGAAAAAGAAGTAAATGAACTTAAAGCAGAAATAGAAGAAATTAAAGATTCACAAAGCCAAAAAAGAATTCGTTTAATAAAAAGATTAGAAGTATTAGATGCATTTTTAGAATCAGGAAATCGTCCTGAGTGGATGATCCTTACAGCACTCCCAGTAATCCCACCAGAACTTAGACCAATGTTACAATTAGATGGTGGTAGATTTGCTACATCAGACCTTAATGATTTATATAGACGTGTTATTAATCGTAATAATCGTTTAAAGAAATTAATGGAACTTGGTGCACCTTCAATAATAATTCAAAATGAAAAACGTATGCTTCAAGAAGCAGTAGATGCTTTATTTGATAATGGTAGACGTGGAAGAAATATAACAGGTGCTGGAAATAGACCTTTAAAATCTTTAGCAAGTATGTTAAAAGGTAAGCAAGGACGTTTCCGTCAAAACTTACTAGGTAAACGTGTTGACTATTCTGGTCGTTCAGTTATCGTAGTAGGACCTAATCTTAAAATGTATGAGTGTGGTATACCAAAAGAAATGGCATTAGAGTTATTTAAACCACATGTAATTAATGGTTTAGTTCAAAAAGAAATAGCAAGCAATATTAAAGTTGCTAAAAGAATGATTGAAAATCAAGATCCAAGAGTATGGGACATAGTAGAAGAAAAAATAAAAGAACACCCTGTAATGTTAAACCGTGCCCCAACACTTCATAGACTTGGTATTCAGGCATTTGAACCAAAATTGATTGAAGGTCGTTCAATACGTTTGCACCCACTTGTTTGTGCAGCGTTCAATGCAGACTTCGATGGAGACCAAATGGCCGTTCATGTACCTATTACAGAAGAAGCTCAAGCAGAAGCAAGAATACTTATGTTAGGTGCAAACAATATCTTAAAACCATCTGATGGTAAACCAATCGTTACGCCAGGACAAGATATGGTTTTAGGAAACTATTATATAACAATAGAAAAAGAAGGATTACCTGGGGAAGGTAGAGTATATAAAGATCCAAATGAAGTTTTAATGAGTTATGAAAGACGTGAAATAACACTTCATACAAGAATTGCTTTGCCAGTAAAATCATTTAAACATAAAATATTCCCAGATAAATATATGGATAAATATTTAATGACTACACCTGGTAAAATATTATTTAATGAAATATTCCCTGATACTTTCCAATTTATAGCAGAAGGAACATCAGAAAATATTGAAAAGGTAACTCCTAGTAAGTATTTTATAAATATGGGAGAAAATATACCTGAAAAAATAAAAGCGATGCCACTTACAGAAGCATTTAATAAAAGTGTACTTTCTAAATTAATTGCTCAAATTTATAAACGTTATCAAACAACTGAAACATCAGTAATGCTTGATAAATTAAAAGATTTAGGATTTAAATATTCAACTGTTGCTGGAATAAGTATAGCTATCAGTGATATAAAGGAATCTAAGAAAAAACCAGAAATAATTGCAAATAGTCAAGCAAAAGTAGATCAAGTTAATAAACAATTTAAACGTGGTTTAATAACAGAAGAAGAAAGATATGGAAAAGTTGTTCAAATTTGGACAGATACTAAAAAACAAATTACTGCAGAACTTGAGGCAATGGTAAAAGAGGATAAAGATAATCCAATATGTATCATGATGACAAGTAAAGCACGTGGAGATATGGGTTCATATACACAATTAGTTGGTATGAGAGGATTATTCTCTAAGCCAAATGGTCAGTCAGAAGAAATCCCAGTTATTTCTTCATTCAGTGAAGGTATAACAGTTGCAGAATTCTTCTTATCAACACACGGAACTCGTAAGGGTGCAGTTGATACAGCACTTAAAACTGCAGATGCTGGATACTTAACTCGTCGTTTAGTTGATGTTTCACAAGATATAATTGTAAAAGAAGAAGATTGTGGTACTGAAAATGGTACAGTAGTTGAAGCATTTATAAATGATGCAGATGGAACAGTAATTGAATCATTATATGATCGTATATTAGGTAGATTTACAAATAAGAAAATACTACATCCAGAAACAAAAGAAGTTATTTGTGAAAGAAATACTTATATAACAGAACAACTTGCTGATAAAATAATAGCTGCTGGAATTACAAAAGTACCAATTAGAACAGTACTTACTTGTAAAACACAACATGGTGTTTGTCAAAAATGTTATGGACGTAACCTTGCAACTGGTCAAATAGTTGAAGAGGGAGAGGCTGTAGGTATTATGGCTGCTCAATCAATTGGAGAACCAGGTACACAATTAACCATGAGAACTTTCAATACTGGTGGAGTTGCAGGAGATGATATAACACAAGGTTTACCTCGTGTACAAGAATTATTCGAAGCTCGTAATCCAAAAGGAAAAGCAACTATAGCAGAAATTAATGGTGTAGTTACTAAGATTGAAGAAGAAAATGGTAAATATATTATACATATTAAAAATGATGTTGAAACTCGTAAACATGTTACAAATTACAGTGTAAAACTTTCAGTAGTTGAAGGACAAGAAGTTAAAGCAGGTCAAAAACTTACTTATGGTGCTATAAGTCCAAAAGAATTATTAGTTGTAACTGATCCAATTTCAACACAAGAATACATATTGTCAGAAACACAAAAGGTTTATCGTTCACAAGGTGTTGATATTTCAGATAAACACGTTGAAGTTATTGCAAAACGTATGATTTCTAAAATAAAAATAATTAATTCTGGAGATTCATTATTCTTACCTGGAACAATGATTAATATTAATGAATTTACAGATGTAAATAAAGAATTAATCCTTGAAGGTAAAAGACCAGCTACAGGTAGACCAGTCTTACTTGGTATTACTAAGGCGTCACTTGAAACTGATTCATTCTTATCTGCTGCTTCATTCCAAGAGACAACTCGTATCTTAACAGATGCAGCAATTCATGGAAAAGTAGATAAGTTAGAAGGTTTAAAAGAAAATGTTATACTTGGTAAATTAATACCAGCTGGAACAGGTGCTAAAAAGTATAGAAAAGCAGATTATGAATTAGAACTTGAAGCACTTAAAGAAGAACCTTTAGAAGCGCTTGAACAAGAATTATTAGATTAATCAAAAGGCAATCATAAGGTTGCCTTTTTGCTTTTTCTAAAGCGAAATTTTTCTTAATTATAATTGACCTAAAACACAATTCATGCTATAATGAATTTACAAAGCGATGATGAAAGAGTAGTAGTAAGTCTAATTATTTAAAGAGATGAAGTGGTTGGTGAAAACTTCAATAAATTCTTACAAATTCACTTTCTAGTGTTACTAATAATAAACGTAGGTGGCGTTATACACAAAAAAGATAATAACTATTATGAAATAGGGTGGTACAGCGGACATTTCGCCCCTATAAATAATAGTTTTTTTAATGGAGGGAATATTATGGAAACAGAAAAAATATGTAAAGAAATAATAGAAAAAATTGATAAAGTAGTTACTTTAAAAGAATTGAATGATCTAAAAGTAGAATACATGGGTAAAAAAGGAATTATTACAGAACTTCAAAATAAGATAAAAGAAGTTAGTGATAAAAAAGCATATGGAATGATGATAAATACTATAAAAACTACTTTTAATGAAAATTATGAAAATAAACTAGATAAATTAAATTTAGAGGAACTTAATAAAAAACTAGAAAACGAAAAAATAGATGTAACACTACCAAGTAAAAAAATTAGACCTGGATCAAAACATCCAATGACAAGAACATTAGAAGAATTAGAAGATTTATTTGTGTCTATGGGATTTGATGTATATGATGGTCCAGAAATAGAATCAGATGAAAATTGTTTTCAAAAATTAAATTTACCTTTGGGACATCCTGCTAGAGATGCTCAAGATACTTTTTATCTAGAAAATGAATATGAAAAATATTTACTTAGAAGTCAAACTTCAACTGGACAAGTAAGAGTAATGGAGGCAAATAAGGAAAAAGGACCTATAAGAGTAGTATGTCCAGGTAAAGTATACAGAAGAGATGATGATGCAACACATTCACATCAATTTATGCAAATGGAAGGTCTTGTTATAGATGAAAATGTATCTATGGCAGACTTAAAAGGTACTTTGGAAACATTTTGTAAAAAATTATTAGGTGAAAAAACAAATGTAAGATTTAGACCAAGTTTCTTTCCATTTACTGAGCCTAGTGTAGAAGTTGATGCCACATGTTTTAAATGTGGTGGAAGCGGATGTTCACTTTGTAAAAATACTGGATGGATAGAAGTATTAGGTGCGGGTATGGTACATCCTAATGTACTTAAAATGAGTGGATATGATCCAGAAAAATATCAAGGTTTTGCTTTTGGAACAGGACTTGATAGGTTTGCAATGTTTAAATATGGTATAACAGATATTAGAACAATTTATGGAAATGATATGAGATTTTTAAATCAATTTACAAGAGGAGATGAGACACATGAAATTAAGTAGAAATTTTTTAAACGATTATATAAATATAGATGTAGATTTTAAAACACTTGCAGAAGATATGACAAATGTAGGAAATGAATATGATTCATGTGAAAAATTAATACCTGCAACAAATCTTGTAATAGGAAAAGTTATAGAATGTAATAATCATCCTGATAGTGATCATCTTCATGTATGTAAAGTTGATATAGGAGATGAAGTACTTGATATAGTATGTGGCGCACCTAATGTTAGAAAAGATTTGAAGGTAATAGTTGCTAAAGTAGGTGCTAAATTACCAGGTGGTGAAATAAAAAAGAGCAACATTCGTGGATGTGAATCTAATGGAATGTTATGTGCAATGAGTGAACTTGGACTTGATTCAAAGTTTTTAAAAGAAGAGGATTATACTGGAATACATGAATTAGATGAAAGTGCTATAGTAGGTGAAGATCCAATTAAATTTTTAGGACTTGATGATGATGTAATAGATTTTGAACTTACATCAAATAGAGGAGATTTACTTAGTGTACTAGGTATGGCCTATGAAATAGGTGCTATATATGGTAAAAAAGTAAAAGATGTAGATTTATCTTATAAAGAGAGTGAAAATATAGATTTTAAAGTAGAAATAGAAACTGAAAATTGTCCATTATTTTTAGCAAAACAAGTTAAAAATATAACTATAAAAGAAAGTCCAGATTTTATAAAAAATAGGCTTATTGCTAGTGGAATTAGACCAATAAACAATGTAGTAGATATATCAAATTATGTAATGCTTGAATTAGGACAACCACTTCATTTTTATGATAATGATAATCTTGGAAATAAAATAGTTGTAAGAATGGCTAAAGATGGTGAAAAACTAACTACACTAGATAATCAAGAAAGAATATTATCTAGTGAAGATATAGTAATAACTGATGGAGAAAAGGCAGTAGGTCTTGCTGGAGTTATGGGAGGTTTATCAACTGAGATAGAAAATACTACTAAAAATATATTAATAGAATCAGCAATATTTGATAGTGTAAAAGTTAGAAAAACATCTAAAAAAATACTTAGAAGTGAAGCTTCAAATAGATTTGAAAAAGGAATTGATCCTAAAAGAACATATATGGCAATAGATAGATGTTGTAATTTACTTGAAAAATATGCAGATGCTACCATTATAAAAGGTATGGTAGAAATAAATAATATAAATTTAGAAGATAAAGAAATAATAGTAACCTTAGATAAAATAAATAAGGTACTTGGTACAAACATAACAAAAGAAGAAGTAGTAGATATATTAAATAGATTAGATTTTAAAGTAGAAGAAAATAATAATACATTTAAAGTAATAGTACCTACAAGAAGATTAGATATTAAAATAAAAGAAGACATAATTGAAGAAGTTGGAAGATATTATGGAATGGATAAAATAAATGGTACTAAACTTGTATTACCTTTAAAAGAGGGTAAATTCGATAAAACTAAAAGATTGATAAAAAATAAAATGATATCTATGGGACTTAATGAAACTTTATCATATGCTTTAATTCCAGAAGATGAAGTAAATAAATATACATTAGATAATTTTAATCATATTAATTTAGATTATCCTATGAGTGAAGATAGAAAGACTTTAAGATATAGTTTACTTTATTCTCTTGAACAAATATATGAATATAATAAAGCACGCTCATTAAAAGATATTTGTATATTTGAAATAGGTAAAGGCTTCTACAAAGAAAATAACGAATATAAAGAAGATAATAAACTTGCTTGTCTTATGACAGGTAAATATTATTTAGATATAAATAGTACTAATGTAGATTTTTATATAATAAAGGGAGTAGTAGAAGAATTACTTGATTATTTAGGATATAATGGAAGATATAGTATAGATTATAAGGCAACACCAAAAGAACTTCATCCTGGAGTAAGTGCTAATATTATAGTACAAGGTGAAGATATTGGTTGTATAGGAATGCTTCATCCATCTATTACTAAAGATAAAGTATTTGTATTTGAAATAAATTTAGATAAATTACTTCAAAATAGAACATCAAATATTAAATTTAAAGAAATACCTAAGTATTTAAGTATGGAAAAAGATGTAGCTTTTGTAGTAAATAAAAATATAAAAAATAAAGATATAATAGATGTAATAAAAAAAGCTGGTGGTAAATTACTTACTAATATAGAAGTATTTGATGTATATACTGGTGATAAAATAAATAGTGATGAAGTATCAATCGCATATAAATTAACATTTGTTGATAATAACAAAACTCTTACAGAAGAAGAAGTAATGAATATATTTAATAAAGTAATATCAGATGTAGAAAGTAAGTTGGGTGCTAAAGTAAGAAATGGGGAATAATAGTTCTCTATTTTTTATTTTATTTTTTAATTTTTTATTGTAAAAATTGATAAAGAATGATATCATTAATATAAACGGATGTTTAGAAACAATATCTTATACTACAGCGAAAGGAAGTATAAAATGAAACAAAATATTAAATTTAAAAAAGATAAAAATACATGTAATAATATAAAGGCATTTACCTTAATGGAATTACTAGCAGTAATAGTAATATTAGCTATACTAGCTTTAATTGCAGTTCCAATTGTTACAGGATTAATAGAAAATTCTAGAAAAAGAGCAGCATATATAAGTGCTGAAGGTGTGTTAAGAACAGGTAAATTATATTATTCATATAATCAATTAAAATTTAATGAAGAAACAGGGTTAATAAAATTTGATTGTAAAGATAATAAGTGTATATCTAAAGAATTAGATTATTATAATCCTCAAGAACTTGATATAGATGGTCAAGTAGGTGATGGATATATCATCGGAAGTAAGGATGGAAACTTTGCTTTTGAATTTTCTATGTATGGATATTGTGCGTATAAACATTTTGGCGAAGATGAAATAAAAGTATCTAGCAAAGATTGCGATGAAATTGATGTTGTTGATGATGCAACAAGACCAGTAATAATTGAAGAGAAACGTTCTCCATTCACTTCAAGTAATCGTATTACAATAAGCTATAACATAATTGAGAATGAATCTAAATTAATAGATGTAACATGTAGATATGGAGAAAAAGAATTTAATTTAGATAAAACTTCAAATGAAGTAACTGATAGTCAATGTACAATAAGAGATATAGAAAATGGTAAAACAATATATTATGAAGTATGTGCTACAGATGAAGGTAAAAACGTTACTAAACCATGTTTAACAGGAAAAGCAACGACAAATGTAATAAAAATACCAACAATCACACTTGTAAATGATCCAAGTACAATACAAAACCAATATTATAGACAACAAGTAGCGCAAGTAAGATATTCAACAGAAGGAGTAGAACACCCACAATTCTTCGTATATACATCAAAAGATGGCTTTGTTAAAGAAAATGTACAAGTATGTGAAACAGTTGCAGATTCTTTAGGAAATACAGAACCAGGATTACCAGGAACATGTAGTGGCAGTACAACAACACTTGAAGGTGGAAAATGGTATAAAGTAAATGGTAATATAGATATAACTTATTCTGGTAATTATGATATTGGATATATGTATGCAGTATTATATGATGGAACAAGTTATGGAAAATCAGTATCAGCTGACTTAAATAAAACAGAAGATAAAGGTCCAGTATTAACATTTGTTGATACTACAAGTTCAACAAATTCAATAACTGTTGAATTTACAGGAAAAGATGATCAATCTGGATTAAATGACGATAGTTTTGTATGTACAATAGGTGGAAAGACAGGAAAAGTAACTAAAGTATCAGGAAATCAATTTGAAAGTACATATAGATGTACAGCAGTAGGATTTACAACAACAGCTGCACAAAATTATAGCATAACTATTAAAGATAAAGTTGGAAATTTATCAAATAATTTAACAGGTAGTATGTCAACAAAACCAGTATTGGCTCCAGATATTGCATGGCAAGGATATAATCATGATTTAGCTGAAATAGAATCAATAAATGGGTATGTATATGAAGATAGAGCAACAGTAACATATAATGATACAAATATAACAAGTGGACAGGCAATACACTATATAAAAACTACTGTTGCTACTAAAACAACAGCAAAAGTAACAGCAACAAATTGTGGAACAGAGGACTTACCATCATGTTCAGGAAATTCTTCATCTATATCTGAATTTGCAGCAGATACATGGTATAAGATAAATACAAATACAATAACAGTAAGATTTGAAGCAGAAGGAAGTGTAATAGCTTATACTTATGATGCAAGTAGTAATAATAACTATAAATCAGGAACAACTAGAAAAATAGATAGAACAGAACCAGTATTAACATTAATAAATACATCAAGTACAACAAATTCAATTACAGTACAATTTGCAGCTACAGATGCAGCAGTAGGATTTGATATGAGTGGATTTAGTTGTAAAATTGGATCAATTAAAGGAACAGTAAATAAAGTATCAGAAGGTAGATATTTATGTGTTGCAGTAGGATTCACAACAACAAATGCACAAACATATGATATTACTTTAACAGATAGATTAGGTACAACATCAAAAACATTAACAGGAAATATGTCAGCTAAACCAGTAGTAGCTCCAGATATTGTATGGCAAGGATATAATCATAATTTAGCTGAAATAGAATCAATAAATGGATATGTATATGAAGATAGAGCAACAGTAACATATAATGATACAGATATAACAAGTGGACAGGCAGTACACTACATAAAAACTACTGTTGCTACTAAAACAACAGCAAATGTAACAGCAACTGCCTGTGGAACAGGTGAATTACCATCATCATGTTCAGGAGATCCTTCATCTATATCTGAATTTGCAGCAGATACATGGTATAAGATAAATACGAATACAATAACAGTAAGATTTGAAGCAGAAGGAAGTGTAATAGCTTATACTTACGATGCAAGTAGTAATAATAACTATAAATCAGGAACAACTAGAAAAATAGACAGAACAGCACCAGTATTAACATTAATAAATACATCAAGTACAACAAATTCAATTACAGTACAATTCACAGCTACAGATGCAGCAGTAGGATTTGATATGAGTGGATTTAGTTGTAAGATTGGAGCAATTAAAGGAATAGTAAGCAATGTATCAGGAAGCACATATAAATGTGTATCAACAGGCTTTACAACAACAGCTGCACAAACATATGACATAACTTTAACAGATAGATTAGGTACAACATCAAAAACATTAACAGGAAGTGAAACACCAAAAGCAGTAGCAGCTCCAGATATTGTATGGCAAGGATACAATAATAGCTTATCTGAAATAGAATCAATAAATGGATATGTATATGAAGATAGGGCAACAGTAACATACAATGATACAAATATAACAAGTGGTCAGGCAGTACACTATATAAAAACTACTGTTGATACTACTACAACAGCAAATGTAACAGCAACTGCCTGTGGAACAGGGGACTTACCATCATGTGAAAATAACAAATCAGAAAGTACAACATCTCTTGTAGCTAATACATGGTATAAGATAAATGAGGGAAAATTAACAGTAAGATTTACTTCAGAAGGAAATATAACAGCATACACTTACGATGCAAGTAGTAACAATAACTATAAATCAGGAACAACTAGAAAAATAGATAGAACAGCACCAGTATTAACATTATCAGGTACATCAAGTACAACAAATTCAATTACAGTACAATTCACAGCTACAGATGCAGCAGTAGGATTTGATTTAAGTGGATTTAGTTGTAAAATTGGATCAATTAAAGGAACAGTAAGTTTAGTATCAGGAAACACATATAAATGCGTATCAACAGGATTTACAACAACAGCTGCACAAACATATAACATAACTTTAACGGATAGATTGGGTACAACATCAATTGCTTTAACATCAAGTGCATCAACAAAAGAAGTATCAAAACCAACAATTGATTGGCAAGGATATAATAATACTTTATCTGAAATAGATTCAATAAATGGATATGTATATGAAGATAGGGCAACAGTAAAATATGATGATACAAATATAACAAGTGGTCAGGCAGAACATTATATAATGACAACAGTTGAAACAACAACAACTGCAACTGTATCAGCAATTAATTGTGGAACTGCTGGAACAGGAAACGAACCTCCTACTTCATGTACAGGTTCACCAGATAATATAACAACTCTTAAAGCAAAAACGTGGTATAGAATAAATGCAAATACATTAACAGTAAAATTCACTGCAGAAGGAAGTGTAACAGCATATACTTACGATGCTAGTGATAATAAAGCATATGCAACAGGACCAACTAGAAAAATAGATAGAACAGCACCAGTATTAACATTATCAAGTACATCAAGTACAACAAATTCAATTACAGTACAATTTACAGCAACAGATGCAGCAGTAGGATTTGATTTAAGTGGATTTAATTGTAAAATTGGATCAATTAAAGGAACAGTAAGTTTAGTATCAGGAAGTACATATCAATGTACAGCAGTAGGATTTACAACAACAACTGCACAAACATATGACATTACTTTAACTGATAGATTAGGAACAAAGGCAAGTCTAAAAACTGGAAATGCATCAACAAAAGAAGTATCAAAACCAACAATTAAATGGCAAGGATACAACAAGAGTGGAGCAGTAATAGTAGACGCAGATAAAAAAGATTCAATAAATGGATATGTATATGAAGATAGAGCAACAGTAACATATGATGATACAAATATAACAAGTGGTCAAGCAGAACATTATATATTAACAACAAAGAAAACAACACTTACAGCAGGTGTGTCAGCAATTAAATGTGGAGCTGCTCAAGCGTTAAGTGAGCCTCCTACTTCATGTACAGGTGAAGCTAGCAATACAACAGCGTTTGAAGCAAATACATGGTATAAGGTAAATGCAAATACAGTAACAGTAAAATTTGAAGCAGAAGGAAGTGTAACAGCATATACATACGATGCTAGTGATAATAGAGCATATGCAACAGGACCAACTAGAAAGATAGATAGAACAGTTCCAGTATTAACATTATCAAGTACATCAAGTACAACAAATTCAATTACAGTACAATTTATAGCAGCAGATGCAGCAGTAGGATTTGATATGAGTGGATTTAGTTGTACAATAGGTGGAAAGAAAGGAACAGTAAGTAATGTATCAGGTAGTACATATAATTGTATATCAACAGGATTTACAACAACAGCTGCACAAAATTATACGATAGGTTTAACAGATAGATTAGGAAATGTAGCTACTAACTTAACTGGAAATGCATCAACAAAAGAAGTATCAAAACCAACAATTAAATGGCAAGGATATAACAAGAGTGGTGCAGAGATAAAAGTAAACTCAAGCGATTCAATAAATGGATACGTATATGAAGATAGAGCAACAGTAACATATATTGATACAAATATAACAAGTGGTCAAGCAGAACATTATATAATGACAACAGTTGAAACAACAACAACTGCAACTGTATCAGCAATTAATTGTGGAACTGCTGGAACAGGAAACGAACCTCCTACTTCATGTACAGGTTCACCAGATAATATAACAACTCTTAAAGCAAAAACGTGGTATAGAATAAATGCAAATACATTAACAGTAAAATTCACTGCAGAAGGAAGTGTAACAGCATATACTTACGATGCTAGTGATAATAAAGCATATGCAACAGGACCAACTAGAAAAATAGATAGAACAATGCCTTCATTATCAGGTGCAAGTGCATCAAGTACAACAAATTCAATTGTGGTAAAATTTACAGCAACAGATGCAGCAGTAGGATTTGATTTAAGTGGATTTAGTTGTACAATAGGTGGAAAGAAAGGAACAGTAAGTCTAGTATCAGGAAGTATATATCAATGTACTGTAATAGGATTCACAACAACAGCTGCACAAAGTTATACAATAGGTTTAACAGATAGATTAGGAAATGCAGCTACTAACTTAACAGGAAGTGTATCACCAAAAGCGGTATCAAAACCAAAAATAACATGGCAAGGATACAACAAGAGTGGTGCAGAGATAAAAGTAAACTCAAGCGATTCAATAAATGGATACGTATATGAAGATAGAGCAACAGTAACATATATCGATACAGACATAACAAGTGGTCAAGCAGAACATTATATAAAGACAAATGTAAACACAGTTCCTACAGCAAGTGTATCAGCAGTTAAGTGTGGAACAGGTGAAGAACCTCCTACTTCATGTACAGGTTCAGCTGTTAATACAACAGCGTTTGAAGCAAATACATGGTATAAGGTAAATGCAAGTACAGTAACAGTAAAATTTACTGCAGAAGGTAATATTAAAGCATATACTTACGATGCTAGTGATAATAAAAATTATGAATCAGGAACAACTAGAAAAATGGATCAAACAGGTCCAACTTTAGGAAGTGCAAGTGTATCAAGTACAACAAATTCAATTACAGTACAATTTACAGCAACAGATGCAGGTGCAGGTTTTGATTTAAGTGGATTTAAATGTACAATAGGTGGAAAGACAGGAACAGTAAGTAATGTCTCAGGTAGTACATATAAGTGTACAGCAACAGGATTTACAACAACAACTGCTCAAAATTATAGTATAGGTTTAACAGATAAATTAGGAAATGCATCTACTAACTTAACTGGAACTGGAACAGCAAAAGAAGTATCAAAACCAACAATAACATGGAAAGGATATAACAAGAGTGGTGGTGAAGTAGCATCACAAAATGGATACGTATATGAAGATAGAGCAACAGTAACATATATTGATACAAATATAACGAGTGGTCAAGCAGAGCATTATATATTGACGGATGTAAGAACAGTTCCTACAGCAGGAGTACCAGCAGTTAATTGTGGAACAGGAGAAAAACCTCCTACTTCATGTACAGGTACACCAGTTAATACAACAGAGTTTTTAGCAAAAACATGGTATAAAGTAAATGCAAGTACAGTAACAGTAAGATTTGAATCAGAAGGAAGTGTATCAGCTTATACTTATGATGCTAGTGATAATAAAGCATATGCAACAGGACCAACTAGAAAAATAGATATAACAGGTCCAACTTTAGGAAGTGCAAGTGTATCAAGTACAACAAATTCAATTACAGTACAATTTACAGCAACAGATGCAGGTGCAGGATTTGATGCAAATAAATTTAGTTGTACAATAGGAGGAAAGACAGGCACAGTAAGTAATGTGTCAGGTAGTACATATAAGTGTACAGCAACAGGCTTTACAACAACAGCTGCTCAAAGTTATACAATAGGTTTAACAGATAGATTAGGAAATGCAGCTACTAACTTAACTGGAACTGGAACAGCAAAATCAATAACACCTCCAAATATTTCATGGCAAGGTTATAACAAGAGTGGTGGTACAGTAGCATCACAAAACGGATATGTATATGAAGATAGAGCAACAGTAACATATATTGATACAAATATAACGAGTGGTCAAGCAGAACATTATATAATGACAAATGTAAGAACAGTTCCTACAGCAAGTGTATCAGCAGTTAATTGTGGAGCAACTGTACCATGTACAGGTACAGCTACAAACACAACAGTGTTTGAAGCAAATAAATGGTATAAGATAAATGCAAGTACAATAACAGTAAGATTTGATTCTGCCGGTGGAGATGTTCAAGCAAAAACATACGATGCTAGTGGTAATAATGCTGGTAAGACAGGAACAAGTAGAAAAATAGATAAAACAGGCCCAGTATTAACATTATCAGGTACATCAAGTACAACAAATTCAATTACAGTACAATTTACAGCAACAGATGCAGCAGCAGGATTTGATACAAATAAATTTAGTTGTACAATAGGAGGAAAGACAGGAACAGTAAGTTTAGTATCAGGTACTAAATATCAATGTATTGCTGTAGGTTTCCCAGCATCAACTGCTCAAAGTTATACAATAGGTTTAACAGATAAATTAGGCAATGCATCTAACAACTTAACTGGTAGTGTTTCCACTAAAGGTATTGAACCTATAAAAATAACATGGCAAGGATACAACAAGAGTGGTGGTACAGTAGCAGCACAAAACGGGTATGTATATGAAGATAGAGCAACAGTAACATACAATGATACAAATATAACAAGTGGTCAAGCAGTACATTATATAAAGGTAGATGTAAGAACCGCACTTACAACAGGAGTATCAGCAGTTAATTGTGGAACAGGTGACAAACCTCCTACTTCATGTACAGGTTCAGCTACAAATACAACCGCATTTGAAGCAAATGTATGGTATAAAGTAAATGCAAGTACAGTAACAGCAAGATTTGCTTCTGCTGGTAATGTAACGGCATATACATATGATGCTAGTGGTAATAATGCTAGTGCGGCTGGAACAAGTAGAAAGATAGATATAACAGCTCCAACTTTAGGAAGTGCAAGTGTATCAAGTACAACAAATTCAATTACAGTACAATTTACAGCAACAGATACAGGCGCAGGCTTTGATTTAAGTGGATTTAGTTGTACAATAGGAGGAAAGACAGGCACAGTAAGTAATGTCTCAGGTAGCACATATAAGTGTACAGCAACAGGCTTTACAACAACAACTGCTCAAACTTACAGTATTACATTAAAGGATAAACTTGGTACAGTATCAAGTACTTTGACAAATAGTGCGTCAACAAAAGAAGTATCAAAACCAACAATAACATGGAAAGGATATAACAAGAGTGGTGGTGAAGTAGCATCACAAAATGGATACGTATATGATGATAGAGCAACAGTAACATATATTGATACAAATATAACGAGTGGTCAAGCAGAACATTATATAAAGACAGATGTAAAAACAATTCCTACAGCGAGTGTATCAGCAGTTAACTGTGGAGCAACTAAACCATGTACAGGTAAAGCTGAAAACACAACAGTGTTTGAAGCAAATACATGGTACAAGATAAATGTAAGTACAATAACAGTAAAATTCAATACAAAAGGAAATATTGAAGCATATACATATGATGCAAGTAGTAATAATAATTATAACTCAGGAACAAGTAGACAAACAGATCAAATAGGCCCAGTATTAACATTGTCAAGTACATCAAGTACAACAAACTCAATTACAGTACAATTTACAGCAACAGATGCAGCATCAGGATTTGATGCAAATAAATTTAGTTGTACAATAGGAGGAAAGACAGGCACAGTAAGTAATGTCTCAGGTAGTACATATAAGTGTACAGCAACAGGCTTTACAACAACAGCTGCCCAAAGTTATACAATAGGTTTAACAGATAAATTAGGCAATGCATCTAACAACTTAACTGGTAGTGCGGCTGCAAAAGATATTACTCCTCCAGCAATCGCATGGAAAGGATACAACAAGAGTGGAGCAGTAATAGAAACCTCAGATAAAAAAGATTCAATAAATGGATATGTATATTCAGATTGGGCAACAGTAACATACAATGATGCAAATATAACAAGTGGTCAAGCAGTACACTACATAAAAACTACTGTTGCTACTACAATAACATCAGCAGCCGTATCTGCAACAAACTGTGGAACAGGAACAGATCCATCATGTGGAAGTAACCAACCGGTAAACAATACAACATCTCTTGTAGCTAATACATGGTACAAGATAAATGTAAGTACAATAACAGTAAAATTTGAATCAGAAGGAATTGTAATAGCTTATACATACGATGCTAGCGGTAATAAAAAGAATAATAAAACTGACAGTGGAACAACTAGAAAAATAGATAGAACAGCTCCAACAATCACATTTGGAACAAATGGAAATGGTACAGCAGCTAAATCACAAAGTAGTAAGATAACTGTATCTGACAGCGCATCTGGTGGAAATACTTCAAGTTATAAATATATATGGTCAACAAGTAATTCAGCAACTCCAACAACAGGATTCACATCTGGACAAACATATTCACAAACAAGTGGAAATGGAACATATTACTTAAGAGCAACAGCGTGTGACTTACTTGGAAACTGTACAACATCAACATCCGGAGCATTTAAGTTAGATAATACAGGTCCAACAATTTCATTTGGAACAAATGGAAATGGTACAGCAGCAAAATCACAAAGTAGTAAGATAACAGTAACAAATGACTCATATGGAGCAGATTTAAATACTTCAAGTTATAAGTATATATGGTCAACAAGTACAGCTGCAACCCCATCAACAGGATTCACATCTGGACAAACATATTCACAAACAAGTGGAAGTGGAACATACTACTTAAGAGCAACAGCGTGTGACACACTTGGAAACTGTACGACATCAACGTCCGGAGCATTTAAGTTAGATAATACAGGTCCAACAATCGCATTTGGAACAAATGGAAATGGTACAGCGGCTAAATCACAAAGTAGTAAGATAACAGTAACAAATGATTCATATGGAGCAGGATTGAATACTTCAAGCTATAAATACATATGGTCAACAAGTAATTCAGCAGCGCCAACAACAGGATTCACATCTGGACAAACATATACACAACCAAATGGAAGTGGAACATACTATTTAAGAGCAACAGCGTGTGACACACTTGGAAACTGTACGACATCAACATCCGGAGCATTTAAGTTAGATAACACAGGTCCAACAATCGCATTTGGAACAAATGGAAACGCTACAGCGGCAAAATCACAAAGTAGTAAGATAACAGTAACAAATGATTCATATGGAGCAGGATTGAATACTTCAAGTTATAAATATATATGGTCAACAAGTAATTCAGCAGCTCCAACAACAGGGTTCACATCTGGACAAACATATACACAACCAAACGGAAGTGGAACATACTATTTAAGAGCAACAGCATGTGACACACTTGGAAACTGTACAACATCAACATCTGGAGCATTTAAGTTAGATAACACAGGTCCAACAATTTCATTTGGAACAAACGGAAATGGTACAGCAGCTAAATCACAAAGTAGTAAGATAACAGTAACAAATGATTCATATGGAGCAGGATTGAATACTTCAAGCTATAAATACATATGGTCAACAAGTAATTCAGCAGCTCCAACAACAGGGTTCACATCTGGACAAACATATACACAACCAAACGGAAG
>CANRPA010000009.1 GCA_947632395.1 uncultured Bacilli bacterium
ATTACAATATAAAATTTAATTATTACATTTTTAAAATACAATATTTTTGTGATATAATTTGAATAGGTGGAAGTATGTATAAAAATATGGATGAGTTATTTTTAAACTTTTCTAAATCAAAGTTTAGGAGCAGATTTAAATTAAGTGAAAAAGATATTGAATATATAAATAAAAAAGGATTAGATAAAATAGAAGAGCATGCTTATAAATTTATAAAAGAAAGGTTATCTGATGAAATTATTTTGAATGATGGCAAACAAACTCCAATGAAAGGGCATCCTGTATTTATTGCTCAACATGCAACTGCAACTTGTTGTCGTAATTGTTTATGTAAGTGGCACCATATAGCGCAGCATAAACAATTGTCCGATAATGAAATAAAATATATAGTGAAAGTTATTATGAGTTGGATAAAAAAAGAATATGATACTAAACGTTAGTGGTAGAACAGATATACCAGCCTTTTATTCTGAATGGTTTTATAATAGATATAAGCAAGGTTTTGTTGATGTAAGAAATCCTTTTTTTAGAAAAAACATTAGTAGAATATATTTCAAGGATGTAGATTTAATAGTATTTTGTACTAAAAATCCAATTCCCATTTTAAAATATTTAAAAAATTTTGATAAACCTATTTTATTTCATATAACACTAACTCCATATAAAAAAGATATAGAACCAAATTTACCACCTAAAGGAAAAATAATAGAAGCAATAAGACAATTATCAAATGTACTTGGGGTAGATAATATATATGTAAGATATGATCCTATCTTAATAAATGATAAATATACTATAGAATATCATGTAAAGGCATTTAATCATATGTGTAAACTACTTAATGGTTATGTAAAACATATAATAATATCTTTCATAGATGATTATAAAAATGTTAGGAACAACAAAGATGTATTAAAATTAAAAGAATTAACAAATGAAGATTATAGACAAATAGGAATTAATTTTAGTAAAATTGCAAAAGAAAATAATATGACAGTTCAAACTTGTTCTGAAAAAGAAAATTTAATTCAATATGGATTTATAAAAAGAGATTGTGTAGATTTTAATTTAGCTTATAAAATTACTAAAAAAACTAATCTAAAAAGGTGGACATCAAGAAATAATAAATATTGTAATTGTGTAAATATGGTAGATATTGGTGTGTATAATACGTGTAAACATTTCTGCAAGTATTGTTATGCTAATTATGATGAAAAAAAAGTAATTACTAATTTTAGTAATCATAATCCTGCATCAAGTCTTTTAATAGGTGATTTAGAAAAAGATGATAAAATAAATATTAGAAAGGACTGAAATTAAATATAAAGGTGATGAAAAAAGCCCTTTTAAAAGGTTTCTCAAAATATATTTTAAGTTACTTCTAATACTAATTTTATTTTTAACTCTTATAATTAGTTTAATATTTTTATTTTAATGTAAAATTAAGTAAAAAAATCAAAAAAAACAAATTAATTTTTTTGATTTTTTTAGTATGTAGGGTGTATAATGAAGTTGTAAGTAAAGAAGTGTGATTTAATTGAAGAAAACTAAAATAATAATTATAGTATGTTCAATAATTTTATGTTTAGTAGCAATGATAGTCGCTTTATATATATATCTATCAAATTCATTTAAGTTAAATGGAAAAGAAAAAGTAGAAATAAACTATGGTGGTGAATATAAAGAATTAGGTACAAAAGTAAATTTGTTTAATAAAGATTTAAGCAATAAAGTAAAAATAAAAAATAATATTAATAATAAAAAAACAGGTACTTATAAAGTTACTTATACTTTAAAATTTCTATTCTTTAAAATAAGTAAAGTTAGAATAGTTATCGTAGTGGATAAAAAAGAACCTATAATAACTTTAAAAGGAGAAGAGAAAATTAGTATTTGCCCAGATGTAATATATGATGATGAAGGGTATGAAGCATATGATGAATATGATAAAAATATTACTAATAGAGTAAAAAGAAGTATAGATGAAAATGGTTTTATAGTATATGAGGTGAAAGATTTATCTGGTAATAAAGCAACTAAAATAAGAGAAATAATTAGAGAAGATAATATAGCGCCAACAATATCACTTAAAGGTTATAGTACAGTTTATGTAAAGGTAAATTCAAGTTATACAGATATGGGATATGTAGTTAGTGATAATTGTGATGATAGTCCTAATGTAGAAATATATAATACTGTTAATACAAATATTGTAGGAAATTATAAAGTAACATATACTGCAACTGATAAGTATGAAAATAAATCATCAGTAACAAGAAATGTTGTAGTCTATGAAGAAGGTGGAGAAGGAGTAGTATATTTAACATTTGATGATGGTCCAAGTGGTTCTGGATCTACGGAAAAAATATTAAATATATTAAAACAAGAAAATGTAAAAGCAACATTTTTTGTAACAAGTAATGGACCAGATTATTTAATTAAAAGAGAATTTGATGAAGGCCATACTATCGCTCTTCATACATCTACTCATGATTATGGAAAAGTTTATAGTTCTGTTGATGCTTATTTTGCAGACTTGAATGCAGTAAGAGATAGAGTTCAAAGAATAACAGGACAACAAGTTAATATAATAAGATTTCCCGGTGGTAGTAATAATACTGTAAGTAATAGATATAATTATGGAATTATGGACATACTAACTAAAGAAGTTGTCAATAGAGGTTATAATTATTTTGATTGGAATCTTACTAGTGGTGATGCAGGAGAATGTACTACTAGTAGTTGTGTATACAATACTGTAGTAAGTAGATTATCTAGACAAAGAGCAAATATGATTTTGATGCATGATATAAAGATGTTTACCGCAGATGCACTTCTTGATATAATAAAATATTGTAAAAATAATGGATATATATTTAAGGTAATAGATGAAACTACACAACCTATTAGATTTAAATAAAATATGTTATAATAAAGGTGATTAGATGATTAATAAAATAGTAATTAGTATATTTTTAATAGTATTTTTAACTGGTTGCAGTAAAGAAAAATATGTAACATGTACAAATAATGTAGTTAATACAAATGAAAATTATGTATTAAATTCAACTATAAAACTTTATCATAAAAATGATAAAGTTACAAAAATAATAGTTAGTGAAGATTATATGTCAAGTGATAAAAATGTACTTAAGTATTTAAAGGACTATAAAAATTTATATTATGAAAACGAAAACGACTTATATGGTGGATATACATTTGAAATTAAAGAGAAAGAAAATCATATAATACTTGATATGAATATAAATTTAAATAATTTAAATATAAAAAAAATGGTTAATGATGGAAAATTAGATAAATATTATACAAAGCAAAATACATTAACACTTACGGGTGCAAAATATTATTATTCATCTAAGGGAGCGGTATGCGAATAAATTATAAGGAGGAAAGAATATGAAAATAAAAGATGTTAAAGGTAGAGAAATATTAGATTCAAGGGGTAATCCTACAGTAGAGGTAGATGTAATATTAGAAAATGGAATAGTTGGTAGAGCATGTGTTCCAAGTGGTGCTTCAACAGGAATTAGAGAAGCACTTGAAATGCGTGATGGCGATAAAAATCGTTATAATGGTAAAGGTGTACTAAATGCAGTATATCATGTAAATCATGAATTAAGAGATTTAGTAATAGGAATGGATGCTAGTGAACAAAAAGAATTAGATTATGCTATGATAAATCTTGATGGAACAGAAAATAAGTCAAAATTGGGAGCTAATGCAATACTTGGTGTATCTATGGCCGCTTTAAAAGCATCTAGTATAGAAGCAGGTGTACCTTTATATAAATATATTGGAAATGGAAAGACACTTCCAAGACCTATGATGAATATCATAAATGGTGGTGCTCATGCTGATAATAGTTTAGATTTCCAAGAATTTATGATTATACCACAAAGGGATACAGTAAAAGAAAGAATAAGAGTAGGTGCGGAAGTATTTCATTCACTAAAATCAGTATTAAATGAAAAAGGTCTTTCAACAGGAGTTGGTGATGAGGGTGGATTTGCCCCAAATTTAAAAAGCAATACGGAAGGTTTTGAACTTATAATGGAAGCAATAAAAAGGGCAGGATATGTTCCAGGAGTAGATGTAAATTTGGGTATAGATGTTGCTGCATCTGAATTTTATGAAGGTGGCAAATACATATTAAAAGGAGAAAATAGAACTTTAAGTACTGAGGAATTAATTGAATTTTACGAAGAATTATTAAAAAAATATCCAATTATATCAATAGAAGATCCAGTAGATGAAAATGATTTTGAAGGATTTAAATTAATAACAGAAAGACTTGGAGATAAAATTCAATTAGTAGGAGATGACTTATTTGTAACAAACAAAAAATGTTTACAAAAAGGAATAGATATGCATGCTGGAAATGCTATACTTCTTAAAGTAAATCAAATAGGAACTATAACAGAAACATTAGAAACAATAGAACTTGCTAAGAAGAATGGATATAAGACTATTATTTCACATAGAAGTGGTGAAACAGAAGATACAATTATAGCAGATCTTGCAGTAGGACTTGACTTAGGACAAATAAAAACTGGATCAATGTCTAGGACAGATAGAATATGTAAATATAATCAGTTAATAAGAATAGAAGAAGAATTAGAAAATTAATTCTTTTTTTCTTTTGACTAATCTTGAATTTTAAAAAAAGTATTGAGTTATTTTTAAATATATAATATACTATTTTTAGTTAGTAAATGTAAGGAGGAGTTTATGAAAACAACGAGAAACATTTTATGGGGAGTTGTATTTTTAACACTAGGTATAATATTTGGATTAAACGCATTAGAAATAACAAATATAAATATATTTTTTAATGGCTGGTGGACTTTATTTATTATTGTTCCATGCTTTATTGGTTTATTTAAAGATAAAGATAAAACTGGTAATATAATATGGTTAGTAATAGGTATATTATTATTGCTTTGTTGTCAAAACATACTTGAATTTGAACTTATATGGAAACTTATAATACCACTTATTTTAGTTATTATAGGTTTATCATTCATATTTAAAGATGTTATTAATAATAAAGGTAAAAAGTTAAATATAGGTAAATTACACGAATATTATGCTACATTTGGTAGTCAAAAAATAAATTTTGATAGTGAAGAATTCAAGGGTTGTTCATTATCAGCAGTATTTGGCGGAATAGAATGTGATTTAAGAGAAAGCATTATAAAAAAAGATACAGTAATAAATGTAAGTACAGTATTTGGAGGAGTAGATATAAAACTACCAAAAAATGTTAAAGTAAAAGTTACATCAACGCAACTTTTTGGTGGAGTAACAAATAAAGTTAGACCTTTAAAAGAAGAAGATAAAAATACTAAAACAATATATATAAATGCAACATGTATATTTGGAGGAGTAGATATTAAATGACAACAGCTCAAAAAGTAATAAAATACTTGGCTATTGGATTTGCAATATCTATAATAGTTAGTATATTTTCTAGTTTAATGTTTGCCTTTTCTATAATTTCAAATATTTTTTCATATAATGATAATAATTTAGAAAATCTAGAGGATTTAAATATTAGTAGTGATGATATATCAATTTTAGATATTAATGTAAAATTTTCTAATTTGATAATAAAAACAGGTGATAAGATAAAAGCAGAAACCAATAATAAATATATCACTTATGAGCAAGAAGGGAATAAAATAATTATAAAGGAAAAAAATCATAATTGGTTTACTAGAAACAAAAATAACAGTTTAGTGCTTTATATACCTGAAAATTTTTTATTTGATGGTGTTGCTATTGAAACAGGTGCAGGAAAAATAGAAATTGATAGTATTAGTACAAAAATATTAAATCTTAATTTTGGGGCAGGTCAGGCAACAATAAATAACTTAGTAGTTGATGAATATGCTAAAATAGATAGTGGAGCAGGTAAAATTACAATATTGGATGGAAGTATTAATAATTTAAATTTAGATGGTGGAATAGGTGAGTTTAATCTTAAATCTAAATTAATAGGATCAAATAGAATAAATGCAGGAATAGGTTCAATTAATATTACTTTATTAGGTAATCTAGATGATTATAATTTAATAGTTGAAAAAGGCATAGGATCAGCAAAACTTAATGGTGAAAATATAAAAAGTAAAAAGAATTATGGTGATGGTAATAATACTATAGACATAGATGGTGGAATAGGTAGTATTAACATAAAAACTAAATAAATGATAATGATTAATTTTATGTAATTATGATTATAAATAATAATTTGTCACAAGGAGATTTATGGATAAATTTAAAAGTGTAAAAATTGCTAGTATTCTTGGAATAATAGGCAATATATTTTTACTTATAATTAAAAGTATAATAGGTTTTATAACTAATAGTTATGCTATGATAGCAGATGCATTTAATAGTGCAGGAGATATTTTATCGTCAATAATGACATTTATAGGAAACAAAATTGCAAATATTCCATCGGATGAAGATCATAATCTTGGACATGGTAAAGCAGAATATATATATTCCATGTTAATAAGTGTAGTTATGATTTTAACTGGATGCTTGGTACTTAAAAATTCAATTGTTTCAATATTTAAATATAAAGAATACAATTTTTCAATATGGTTAATAATTGTATGTATAATAACTATAATAGTCAAATTTTGTTTATATGTTTATACAAATAAAATAGCAAAAAAGCATAAAAGTTTACTTATAAAAGCAAATTCTAACGATCATAGAAATGATTGTTTATTAACCACTTTAAATTTAATAGCAAGTTTATTTTCAACAATAAATATTTATTATTTAGATGGTATTGTAGGAGCAATTATATCTATTTGGATGATTATTACATCAGCAAAAATATTTAAAGAAAGTTATGATGTATTAATGGATAAATCAATTTCAAACTATACTAAGCAAAAGGTATATGAAATTATAGGGAAACATAAAGAAATAAAAAAGGTACAACATTTTAATTCAACACCAGTTGGTTATCAGTATCAAATATCATTTACAATATTTGTAGATGGCAACTTAAGTACATTTAAAAGCCACTCTATAGCAGATCGTTTAGAAAAGGAAATAAATAAAAAAATAGAAGAAATATATTTAACAGTTATACATGTTAATCCCATAAGTATAGAAGATAAGAAGGTGTAATATGAAATTTTTGGGTATTGTTTTAGGTACAATTTTAGGTATAATTTTATTTTTAGGTTTAATAGCATTTATAATATATAAAAAAATAACTAAATTTGGTAGAGATTTAGGATTTGGAAATATGTCTGAAATAAAAAAATTAATAAAAGAAGGAGAAGACCGATATAATAACGAACACAAACATGTATCTGGTATGACAAAATTATTAATACCTAAAATAGTTAATGATTTTCCAAATTTTAGTGAAAGTGAGTTATATAATAAAGCAGAAGTAAGTTTACTTGCAATTTTTAGATCACTTGAAGAAAAAAAAGTTTCAAATATAGATGAACTTAAATTGATTAAGGGTAATTTAAATGAAATAATAAATGATTATAAACAAAATAATATAACAGTATCATATGATGATATTAAATTTCATGATCATGCAATTAAATATTATAAAAAAGATGATGGTGCGATGAATATAACAGTATCTACATCACTTGAATATTATTATGAGAAAAAAAATGATGAAAATATTTTAGTAAAAAAAGATAGTCATAAAAAACAAACCGCTTACACGCTTGAGTTTATATACATATATGATCCAGATAAATATAGTGGCGAAAATCTTATGGGAATACATTGTCCAAATTGTGGCGCTCCAGTAAAAAAATTAGGAGAGAAAGTATGTTCATATTGTGGCTCAGGTCTTGAAGATATAAATTTAAAACATTGGTATGTTAGTTCATATGAAGAAATTTATTAAACAGTAGTAAGGAAGTAGTATTTGTAATGAAAAATTTAAAAAATTATTTAAATGAAAATCATAATTTTGATAAATCCACAATGTTTGGAATTTGTTCATTAATTATGGTTATATCAGGAGTTTTTGGTTTTATATTTGAATTTATTTTCTATTATTTTAATGGAGGTATGAAAACATTTTATTGGCAAGGTGGAAATTTCATACCATGGATAAATATATATGCTATAGGAGCTATACTTATATTTTTTCTAGCATACAAATATAGAAAAAATGCTTTAAAGGTATATGTAATTAGTTCATTATCTAGTGGTTTACTTGAATATTTTTCAGGATTATTTATATATATTATAGGTGATGGATTAAGATATTGGGATTACAATACTGAAATTTTAAATTTTGGAAATATACAAGGTTTTGTGTGTCTTAGAAGTTTTATACTATTTGGTTTAGCAGGCTTTTTAGTAATTTATCTAGTAGTTCCATTTTGTTTTAATTTAGCAAAAAAGATGAATAAGAAAAAATTTTTGATTATATCTATAACTTTAATATCAATAATATTTATTGATGAAATATATAATCTTTTGATAGCAAGATTATTTCATTTGCCAAGAGCATCAGTAGTTTATCAAAAATTGGGATTAAAATATTATTATTGACAGGATTGCAATTACTTGCAATTTTTTTAGAATGTTCACTATTTACATCTAACATTATAAATGCTACAATATAATAAATTTGGGAAGTGAAAACATGAAAACAGAAGATTTTGATTACTATTTACCAGAAAATTTAATCGCACAAACTCCATTAGAAAAAAGAGATGAATCTAGATTACTTGTACTAGATAAACAAACAGGAGAAATAGAACATAAACACTTTAAGGATATAATAAATTATCTAAATAAAGATGATGTTTTAGTATTGAATGATACTAAGGTAATGCCTGCAAGACTTTATGGCACAAAAATAGATACTGGGGCTGTAGTAGAAATTCTAATGTTAAAGGAAGTAAAAAAAGATACATGGGAAGTGTTAACTAAACCAGCAAAAAGGATTAAAGAAGGTACAATAATTAAATTTTCAGATAAACTTAGTTGTGAATGTATAGGTATTAAAGAAGAAGGAATAAGGGTAGTAACATTTAAATATAGTGGAATATTTTATGAAATATTAGATGAGTTAGGTGAAATGCCACTTCCTCCATATATACATGAAAAATTAAAAGATAAAGATAGATATCAAACAGTATATGCTAAAAATATTGGTAGTGCAGCCGCACCCACAGCAGGACTTCATTTTACTGAAGAACTAATGACTAAAATAAAAGAAAAAGGTATAAAAATAGAATTTATAACTTTACATGTAGGACTTGGTACATTTAGACCAGTGAGTGTAGATAACATAAATGATCATAAAATGCACAGTGAATTTTATATGATGAGTCAAAAAACAGCTAAAGTATTAAATGAAACTAAAAAAAATGGTGGTAGAATAATAAGTGTAGGAACAACAAGTACAAGAACACTTGAAACTATAATGAATTTATATGGTGAGTTTAAGGAATGTAGTGGATGGACAAATATATTTATATATCCAGGATACCAATTTAAAGCAATAGATTCACTTATCACTAATTTTCATTTACCTAAATCTACTCTTGTAATGTTAGTAAGCGCACTTGCAGGTGTGGATAATATTATGAAAGCATATAAGGAAGCAATAGATAAGGAATATCGTTTCTTTTCATTTGGTGATAGTATGTTTATAAAATAAAAATATTAAAGGAATTGTGATATATTTGAAAAAAGTAATAGTAGTAGTAGGGCCAACTGCAGTAGGAAAAACAAAACTGAGCATTGAACTTGCTAAAAAGTTAAATGGCGAGATTATAAATGCTGATAGTACTCAAGTGTATAAATCTCTTGATATAGCCACTGCTAAAATAAAGGAAGAAGAAAAAGAAGGTATAATACATCATTTAATAGATATAAAAAATATTGATGAAGATTATACTGTATATGATTATCAAAAAGATTGTAGACTAAAAATACAAGAAATATTAGATAAAGATAAAACTCCTATAATAGTTGGAGGTACCGGACTTTATATAAAAGCCGCACTTTACGACTATGAGTTTAAATCAGAAGAAAAAACAAATACATATGATAATATAAGTACAGAAAAATTATATAATGAACTCATAAAAATAGATAATAAAACAAATATACATCCAAATAACCGAAAAAGAATTGTAAGAGCACTTAACTATTACAATAATACTAATGAACCATTAAGCAGTAAAGAAAAAACAAATAAACTACTTTACGATTCTATATTTATAGGTCTTACAACTGAAAGAAATATACTTTATGATAGAATAAATAAACGATCAGATGAAATGGTAAAAAATGGATTAATAGAAGAGGCAAAAAAAATATATAATTCAAATATAAGAAGCAAAGCGGTATTAACTCCAATAGGTTATAAAGAGTTATTTGAATATTTTGATAACAAAATTACACTTGAAGAATCAATAGAATTAATAAAACAAAAGTCTAGAAGATATGCTAAAAGGCAATATACATGGTTTAATAATCAAATGGATATTAATTGGTTTAATGTCGATTTTGATAACTTTAATAATACTATAAATGATGTATTAAAATTTATAAAAAATATGACTAAAAAATAGTTATATTTTTTTATTTGAAAATATTGACATTTAAATTTTATGTGATTATAATAAAAAACAATTTTGGAGGTGTTAGGATCATGAAATTAAATCTACCTGTGATAATATTAAATTGTAAATACCTAATACCTAGTTCAGAAATAAAATTAGAATTTAATGATGATTTAAGTAAAAATATAATAGATGAATCAGAGATATTTCATGATAAAAAAATATTAGTTGTAACTAAAATAAATAAAGATAATGATTTAACAAAAGATTTGCCTGAAATAGGAGTAGTTGCTAAACTTGTTAGAAAATTAGAACTTCCAAATGGTACTATTAGAATAGTATTAAAAGGGATAAAAAGAGTTAAAGTTATAGAATATTTAAATATCGATATAGAAAACATAGAATGTATAGTAGAAGATATAAAAGAAGAATATGTAGATGAAAATGTAAAAAGTGCTATAAAAAATAAATTATATGATGGAATAAAAGATTATATAGATAAATCTAAAGAATTAGATAATAATATTTTAAATAATATAAAAACTAAAGAAAATATAGGTGAAATAACTGATATTATTGTTAGTAATCTTTCTTTAGAGTCATCACAAAAATTAGAATATTTAATAGAATTAGATCCTATAAAACGAGCAGAAAAAATATTAGAATATATATATAAACAATCACAATTATTAGATATTGAGGAAAAAATAAATAAAAAAATTAAAAAAAATTTAGATGAAGAACAAAAAAGAGTATACATTAAAGAAAAAATTAAACAGTTAAATGAAGAACTCGGTGATACATCATTAAAAAATAGTGAAATAACATTATTAAAAAATCAAATGAATAGTCTAGATATAGATAATTTTATAAAAAATAAAATTTCATATGAAATAGATAGATATGAAAACATGTCAACTCTATCACCTGAAATAAATATGCAAAAAAGATATATCGATTTTATACTTGGATTACCTTGGAATAAATATACTAAAGATAAAGAAGATATAAATGAAGTAAAACGTATTTTAGATGATACACATTATGGTCTTGAGGAAGTAAAACAAAGGATAATAGAAAATATTATATTAAATGAAACTAGAAAAGATAATTCTACTATTATTTGTTTAGTGGGGCCTCCTGGTGTAGGTAAGACAACTATAGCAAGTTCAATTGCTAAAAGTTTAAATAGAAAATTTGTTAAAATATCTTTAGGTGGTGTCAGTGATAGTTCATTTATTAAAGGTCATACTAGAACATATATGGGATCACTTCCAGGTAAAATAATGGATGGAATAAAAAGAAGTGGTAGTTCAAATCCTGTATTTTTAATAGATGAAGTAGATAAATTAGATGAACATAAAAGTGATATAGAAAATGCTCTTTTAGAAGTTTTAGATCCAGTTCAAAATAAACATTTTAAAGATAATTATTTAGAGGAAGAATATGATTTATCTAAAGTATTATTTATTTTAACTGCTAATGATGTAAGTAATATGTCTAGAATTCTTAAGGATAGACTTGAATTTATAAATATAGAAGGATATACAGAAAAAGAAAAAATTGAAATAGTAAAAAAATATATGATACCTAAAATATGTTATGATTGCAATATAGATAATATAAAAATAAGTGATAAAAATATAGTTAATATAATTAGAAATTATACAAATGAATTAGGTCTAAGAGAACTTTATAGAGCAATTTTTAAAATAGTTAGAAAAGTACTATATAATAAAAAATTAAATAATAAAATAAATTTAAATATAAGTACACTCAAAGAATATTTAGGTAATAAAATATATGAAAAAGATATAATAGATAGTGAAGTAGGACTTACTTGTGCCTTGGCTTATACTCCAACTGGTGGAGATATAGTTTATATAGAATCAAATTATTATGAGGGTAGTGGTAATCTAATTTGTACTGGAACACTTGATAATATGATGATAGAAAGTGCAAAAGTAGCTTTAAGTTATATAAAATCAAACTATAAAAAATTTGGTATAGAATATAAAATATTTAAAAATGATATACACATAAATGTTCCTTATATAGATATAAGAAAAGAAGGACCCAGTGCTGGTATTGCTATTACAACATCACTTATAAGTACTTTATCAAATGTAAAAATTCCAAACAATATAGCCATGACAGGAGAAATAACACTTCTAGGTAATGTACTTAAAGTAGGTGGTATAAAAGAAAAAATATATGGTGCTTATAGAAATAATATAGATACAATATTTATACCATATTATAATATAAGTGATTTAGATGAAGTACCAAAATATATAAAAGATAAAATAAAAATAATACCAGTAAAAAAATATGATGAAATATATAATTATATGAGAGGAGTTTAAATTATGAATGACAATGAAAAATTTTATGTAGAAACTAAATATGTATTATCTATAATTTTTATAATGGATAAACTTGATTTTGAGGATTGTTTTTTTGATATAGATTTGTTAAAAGAAATAAAATCAATATTAGAATATTTATCTAAAGAGGGGAGCATTATAGGTTCATTAAAAAATGATATATGCAAATACTTACAAAATGGAAGAAATATACAGGATAAACAAAGGGTAGAGAGAATAGGAATTATTAATGATATTATAACAATATTAAACAATTCGAATGAAGATAAAAAATTAACATTTTATAGAGAAGAACTTAGTAAAAGAAGAATGAATTCAAAGTATTTAAAAATATATAGAAATCAAGTAATAATGAGTGAAGTTAATGAAATAAATAAATCTATAGGATATGATTCAGTGGTTTTGAGTGCTTTAAGTGAAGGAATATCAAATGATGAATTTATAGAAGAATATTTTGATAATGTAATCAATAATCCTTTTACATTAGAAAGTATAAATTCTATAATTTATGAATGTCCATCATTATTTTTAAATCAAACATTTTACAAAAGATGTATGTGTATATTATATGGTTTAAATGAAAAAATAATAATAACTAATAAAAATTTAATAAATAAAATGTCAAAAAAATTAAACAAAATAAAAAAAATAGGAAAATAACAAATAATTAAACCCCGTTTCTATATAAGAAATGGGGTTTATATCGTATTCTCTACTTTTTATTATATTTATTATTAACTAATATATTATAATCTACTTCTTTTTCTAATTTATTAGAATTTTTCATAATATCTTGTATTCTGTTAAATCCATCTTCAGTTATATAAGTAGTCTTGTACCAAGAATCATTTTCTCTATATCTTTTAATAACTTCAGTTAAATCATTTAAAGAAGTATCAGGGAAATAATCTTCAATAACTTCAGCTATTTCTTCATCTGTATGACTAAATGTATAATCTAATCCTTTTTGTATTGCTTTAGTAAATCCTTCAATAACATTTTCATTATTTTCTAAATAACTTTTTTTAGCCATATATGAAGTGTATGGAACTTCACCACCAAGTTTTCCTAAGGATGCGACAACATGACCAAATCCTTGTTTTTCTAATTGTAAAGCATTAGGTTCAAATAATGCTACATAATCACCAGTACCACCAATAAATGCACCTGACATAGATGCAAAAGCAACAGATGTGTCAAAATTTAAATCATCTAAAGTTATACCATTTTGATTTAATGTATATGCAAGTGTCATGGCAGGCATACCACCTTCACGTCCTGCAATGATATGTGTTCCTTTTAAATTTTTTATGTCAAAATTTTCATCAGTTCTTCCAACTATAAAACTTCCATCTCTTTTAGTAAGACCAGCAAAATTAATTAAGTAATCTTTTTCTCCACCATTATAAATGTAAATAGTTTGTTCACTACCACAAAATCCAATTTGTGCATCTCCACTCATTACACTTGCAGCAACTGCATCTGCACCGCTTGTTAAAATTATGTCTACATTGAGACCATTATCTTCAAAATAACCAAGTGAATGTGCGACATACATAGGCGTATAAAAAATACTATGAGTAACCTCTGCAACTGTAATGTCTTTTAAATTGTTTTCTGTTTTATTATCTTTTTTATAAAAAATACCAAAGATAATAAGCATTAGAATAACAAAAGCAATTATAAAAAATAAAACCTTTTTCAAAATAAATCCTCCTAACTGTAGTATTATATTCTAAAAAAAAAATAGTGTTAAAAAAAAGACATAATGTCTTTAAATTAAAAATATAAGTATAAGTTGTAATATAACCATAACTGAATTGTGTAACATGTGTAAACTAATAGGTATACATATATTATTTGTTTTAGTATAAATATATGCGAATATAAATCCTGGAATACTATATGGTATTATGAATAATAAATCATATAAACTTTCAAAAGAACCTATTACATGCATAGCCCCAAAAAATAGTCCAGAAAATAATATATATATGAAATTAGTATGAGCAAATATTTTTCTAAAAGATAATCTAAATACAAGTTCTTCCATAAATGGTGCGATAAGAACTGTAATTACTATAGTATAAATTGGAAAACTTCCAAGTAAACTAACTACTGCTTCTTGATTTTCCGAAATTTCACTGCTAGTAAAATTAGTAATAATTGAATTACTTAATAACATAAGTCCTAACATTAAGAACCAGTACTTAATATATTTATCAATATAAACTTTAAAGTTTTTTATAAAATCTTTAAAATTTGGAATAAAGTTTTTTCTATATATATATATTATTATTAGAGTAATTATTGCTTCATAAGAAATCATATAAATAGTTTTTAAAATATAATTTAATTTGTTAAAATTGATTCCAAATAATCCTATAAATTCATAAGATAATGAGGATAAAACTAAATATAAAATAATCACACCAAAACCAATACATAAATTTTTAAAATCATTTCTTTTTGCCTTTTCCATAAATTCACCATATATATTATATCAAAATTTAATAAAAAAGGTATTAAAAAAGTAAAAAGTATGATATAATTAATACGTTGCAGAGAGAAGAGTGGGCTTAAATCCCACTCTTTAAAATAATTAGGAGGTACAAATGGATATTGCAATAAAAGTAAAAGAATTAATAGAAGAACCTATAAAAAAATCAGGATATATACTTGATGAAGTATTATATGTGAATGAAGATGGTAATTATTACTTAAGAGTAGTAATAGATAAAAATGGAATTATAGATGTGGAGGACTGTGTAGCAGTAACACATATAATTGATCCAATGTTAGATGAAGTAGATTATATTACAGATAGTTATATACTCGATGTATGTTCAAAAGAGAAAGGATGTTAATATGGATAGTAAAGAATTTTCAAAAGCACTAAAATTATTAGAAGAAAAAGGAATGAGTAAAGATTATATAATTGAATCAATGATTTTAGCTTTAAATAGTGCTTATAAAAAGCAAACAGGTCTTACAAATGTAAGAACAGTTTTTGATGATGATAATTTATCATTTAAACAATTTTCATTTAAAACAGTAGTATTAGATAAAAATCATAAAGTATCACTTGATGAAGATCAAATACCACTAGCAGAAGAAGAACAATTAACAGAAGAACAACTTGAAGATGAAGAATTAGAAGATTTACCAGAAGAATTTAGATATAGACCATTTGTATTCAATGATAAAATATATATAACATTAGAAGAAGCTAGAAAAATAGTACCTGATATTAATGTAGGAGAAACAATAGAGGAAGAGGTAACTCCAAAGGATTTTGGAAGAGTTGCAGCTGCAACAGCAAAACAAGTAATAATTCAAAAAGTTAGAGAAGCAGAAAGAAATAGTATAGCAGAAGAATTCAATGAAAAACAAGATGAAATGATGTCTGGTATAGTAGAAATGGAAGATGAAAAAAATTATTACATAAATTTAGGTAAAACACAAGGATTACTTCCAAAAACAGAAATAATACCAGGAGAACAAATTAAAATGGGTTCTAATATAAAAGTTTATATAAATAAAGTAGATATTAATTCTAAGGGAGCACTTATACTTTTAACTCGTAAACATTATGGATTTATAAAAAGATTATTTGAATTAGAGATACCTGAAATAAATGAGGGAACAGTTCTTATTTATAGTGTAGCGCGTGAAGCAGGTGTTAGAACTAAAATTGCTGTTTATTCTGAAAATCCTAATGTAGATCCAATTGGTGCTTGTATAGGAGAAAGAGGAACTAGAATAGCAAATATTTTAAGAGAATTAGGTGGAGAAAAAATAGATATAGTAAAATATTCAAAAGATCCTGTAGAATTTATTCAAAATGCATTGTCACCTGCTAAAGATTTAAGAGTGTTTATACTTGATGAGAAAACTAAGGAGACAATGGTAGTTGTAGATGATAAAAATCTTTCTTTAGCAATTGGTAAAAAAGGAATAAATGTAAAACTTGCTCGTCGTTTAACTCATTATGAACTTGATATTAAAACCGTAGATCAAGTTAAAGAAGCAGGAATTAATATATTGGAGTAATTTATGAAAAAAATACCAATGAGAACTTGTGTAGTTACAGGTGAAAAACTACCAAAATATGAACTAATTAGAATAGTTAAAACTCCACAAGGTGATGTAGTAATAGATGAATCTGGTAAACAAAATGGTCGAGGTGCTTATTTAAAACTTAGTTTAGAGACAATAAATCAAGCACAAAAATCTAAAATATTAAACAAAAAGTTGGAGACTCAAGTTCCTGATTCTATATATGAAGAGTTAAAAATAAAAGTAGGTGTTTAAATGAAAAGAAAAAATTATATATCATGGGATGAATATTTTATGGCTCTTGCACTTATAAGTGCAGAAAGAAGTAAAGATCCTAATTCACAAGTAGGAGCATGCATAGTTGATGAAAATAACAAAATAGTATCACTAGGATATAATGGTGCACCTATTGGATATGATGATGATAAAGATATGGTTTGGGATAGAGAAGGAAATTTTCTTGAAACAAAATACGCATATGTATGTCATTCTGAACTTAATGCAATATTAAATGCCAATAAAAGTGTAAAAGGTTGTAAAATTTATGTAACACTTTTTCCTTGTAATGAGTGTGCTAAAGCACTTATTCAAGCAGGAATAACTGAAGTAATATATTTATCAGATAAATATAATGGAGTAGATAGTAATATAGTAAGTAAAAAATTACTTGATACATGTGGTGTTAAATATAGAAAATATGAGGAAAAAGGTAAACAATTAGTAATAAAATTGTAGGTGAAATATGGATAGATTTTATATGGACAAGGCTTATGAACAGGCAGAAAAATCTGGTTGTACAAGAGCTAAAGTAGGTGCTGTCTTTGTATTAGATGGCAAAATAGTCGCACAGGGTTACAATAATGTAACAGGTGGGATAAGAGATTGTCGCAGTGTAGGATGCATAAGAGATGAAATGAAAATTCCACATGGTCAAAGAAGGGAAATTTGTAGAGCAATTTGTGCAGAACAACTTGCAATTTCAGAGGCTGCAAGAAATGGCGTAGAACTTGATGGTAGTATTGCTTATATAACAACGTTTCCATGTCATATATGTTCAAAACTTTTAGCAAGTGCTGGAGTAAGTGAAATAATATATGATAATGATTATCCTGATGATTTATCAAAAAATTTTTTAACGGAGGCAGGAATCAAGTATAGAAAATTATAGAAAGAGGTGGATATTATGATGAGTGTAGAAGAATATGCTTTAGACGTAAATAAAACCGTAAACGAAATATTGGAACTATGTAAAAAATTAAATATAAATGTTTCAAGTAAAGATGATGAATTAGATGATGAACAAATAACTGAACTTGATAATGAGATTAGTCAAGAAGAAGACGATGATGAACTTGAATATGAAGAACAATTAATAGAAAAAGAAAATAAAAAACAAGAAAATATAATTTCAAATTCTAAACAAAAAAAACAAGCTCAACCAACAAATTTAAATAAAGTTAAAGTAGGGAAAAAAGAACTTGCTAAAAAGAAAAAAGAAATGTATAAAAATAAAGAAAAATTAATAAGTAATGGTCCTGTAGTAAATACAAATATAATTATATATAAAGATGGAATGACTATAGGAGATCTTGCTAAAGCACTAGGAATATCTGCTGGTGAACTTATTAAAAAATTATTCTTATTAGGTATACTTGCTACTGTAAATAATAAAGTAGATTTCGATAATGCTGAACTTTTAGCATCTGAATATGGAAAAGAAATACAAAGAGAACAAATAATAGATGAAACTAAATTTGAAGAATTTGAAATAAATGATAATCCAGAAGATTTAGTAAAAAGACCACCTGTTGTAACAATAATGGGGCATGTTGATCATGGAAAAACTACTTTACTAGATACAATTAGAAAAACAAATGTTGCTTTAGGAGAAGCAGGCGGAATTACTCAAGCAATAAGTGCATATCAAGTTAAAGTAAAAGATGAACTTATAACATTTATAGATACACCAGGACATGCTGCTTTTACAGAAATGCGTGCTAGAGGAGCAAGTATTACTGATATAGTAATTATTATAGTTGCTGCTGATGATGGTGTTATGCCTCAAACAAAAGAAGCAATAGATCATGCAAAAGCCGCACAAGTACCAATATTAGTTGCTATTAATAAAATAGATAAACCTGGTGCTAATGTAGATAAGGTAATGACTGAACTTGCTGAATATGGTCTTACTCCTGATATTTGGGGAGGAGACACTATATATACTAAAATAAGCGCTAAACAAGGAATAGGAATAGATGAGTTATTAGAAAATATATTACTTGTTTCAGAAATGCAAGAGTATAAGGCAAATCCATCTAGATACGCAAGTGGTAGTGTAGTAGAATCAAGACTTGATAAACAAGTTGGTCCAATAGTAACTATTCTCGTACAAAATGGAACATTAAGACTTGGTGATCCTATAGTAGTTGGTACAAGTTTTGGTAAAGTAAGAACTTTACGTAATGATAAGGGTGAGGAAATAACATATGCACTTCCATCTCAACCAGTAGAAATAACAGGACTTAATGATACACCAAGTGCAGGAGATAAATTCATGGCATTTGAAACAGAAAAACAAGCGAGATCAATTGGAGAAGCAAGAAAAACAGAAGAACATTTAAAACAAAATAAGAAAAATTCAGTATCACTTGAAGATATATTTAATAAAATAAAAGAAGGAACAAAAGAGATAAACGTAATAGTTAAAGCAGATGTTAATGGTTCTGCAGAAGCAGTAAAAAATTCTTTAGAAAAAATTGAAGTAGAAGGCGTTAAAGTAAAAGTTTTAAGAAATAGTGTGGGTGCAATTACAGAAAGTGATATAGTACTAGCTAATGCCTCAAATGCTATTATAATTGGCTTTAATATACGACCTAATAATACTATTAAAGATTATGCTAAAGAAAAAGGTGTTGATATTCGCCTATATGATATAATTTATAAAGCAGTAGAAGATATGGAAGCAGCAATGAAAGGTATGCTAGATCCAGAATATGAAGAAAAAGTAATTGGTAGTGCAGAAGTAAGACAATTATTTAAATTTTCTAAAGTTGGAACTATTGCTGGAAGTTATGTAATTGATGGAATAATTAAATCAAATTCTAAAGTACGTATAATAAGAGACAGTGCAGTAATCTATGATGGTGAAATAAATTCTATTCAAAGAGAAAAAGACACAGTTAAAGAAGTTAAAAAAGGTCTTGAATGTGGTATCACTATTACTAATTTTAATGATATTAAAGTTGGGGATATTATAGAGGCTTATGAAATGGTAGAGAAAAAATGAATCAAATAAAAATAGAAAGAATAAATAGTAACTTACAAAAAGAAATAAGTTATATAATATCAAATGAAGTAAAAAATCCTAATATTAAATTTGTAACGATAACAGCTGTAGATGTAACAAGTGATTTAAGTTACGCTAAGGTATATTTTACTACATTAGATGATATTAAAGAAACTTTAAATGGTCTTAAAAGTGCTAAAGGATTTATTAGAAAAAATTTAGCAGATAGAATAGAATTAAGACATGTACCAGAATTAGAATTTATATACGATAAATCTATAGAATATGGTAAAAAAATAGAAGAAAAAATAAAAGAAATACATGAAAAATAAATTTGTATTTCTTTTATTTTGCTTCTAAATAAACATTAGTATCAAAATTATGTTCAATTTTATCAAGATTTAAAAGTTCATCTGTTGAAATCATAAAAAAGTTATGAAGTAGATATTGTTTCCCATCACTAGTAACAGGATCATCCCAAGTAGCATCTATATGTAACCATTTACCATCTAAAAAAACGAGATTCCATATATGATTTGAAGAAGTAATTCTATAATTTTGAATATTTAATTTATTTAAATATATAGCTATAATATCACTATATCCACCACAAATAGATTTACCTGTGGTAATTAAATTATAAGCTGTATATGCTCCTTCTTTTTTATTTTCATCATAGATGGTATTATTTATAATATAATCATGAAAAACTTTAATTTTATCAGTAGTACTCATATTATCATTAATATTATTGTTTATAAATTCATCAATATAATTATTTATAAAAGTAATTTCATCATTATTGTAAACTTTTTTAATTTTTACAGTAATTTTACCATTTGACATAATATCTATATTTACATTTGAAAAAGAATTATATGGATGAACAAAGTTATTTATATTGGCTATTGTTTCATTACCCTTAACTAATTCTTTCGCATCATTTATACATTTACTATAATTACAGTAAAATGAAAAACTGTCATCACCACTATTAATAATAGTGTAGAACATATTTAACATTTCTTGGTAGTTATTAACACTATTAGTGTCAATGTTTTGAACATATAAATAATCATTGTTTTGATAATATTCATTATATGTTAGTATCTCATTACTACCTTTGTAAATAACTTTATCAGTAATGAAATTAGAAATTTTATCTTTATATATAAAAACAACTATTACTAGAACAAACATAAAAATAATTTTTAATAAATCTTTCATAGTATCACCACACTTATTATATCATATTACTTATTATGTGAACAATAACAAAATATATTAAAAAAATTTTTACAAAAAAAGTTAATTACTCCATAGAATTAACTTTTTTACTTAATCTTGATTTATTTCTAGCTCCAGTATTTTTAGAAGTAACTCCTTTTTTTTCTGCTTTATCTATAACTTTAATAGCAACCTTTAATTTATCATTTGCTACATTTTTATCTTTAGAAGCAACAGCTTTTTCTACATTTTTAATAGCAGTTTTCATACTAGCAGCATATTCATTATTAGCTTTTTCCTTTTTAATATTTACTAAAACTCTCTTCTTCGCATTTTTTAAATTTGGCATAAGTTCACCTCCAAGTCACATACATTCATATTTTAACAAAAAAATGATAAAAATGCAATAAAATAAACAAATTTGTTAAAAATAATAATGGTGATGTTATGGATAAAGAAAGTGATTTAAGTAAATATCAGATAAGAACAGATCTTGCTATAGATGAAATAGGTGAGAAAAGTAAATTAAAAGGTGTTAAATACAAAACAGATATAATAAATGGAATAAAAGTAACAAATGTAGAATTAGATAGTGAAAATGATTTAAATAAAAAAAAGGGAAAATACATAACACTTGAATTTGAAGATATAACAGATTCAAAAAATTTTTCAAATGTTACGAATACATTAACCTTAGTATTAAAAAAAATATTAAAATTGAAAAAAAATTCATATGGACTTATAGTAGGACTTGGAAATGATAAATCAACTCCTGATTCACTTGGACCACTTGTTATTAATGATGTAATTGTTACAAACCATATGTATATATTGAATGAAATGAGTACGAATTATAGAAGAGTAAGCGCTATTAATCCTGGGGTTATGGGTGAAACTGGTATTGAAACAAGTGATATAATAGAATCAGTAGTAAATAAAATAAAACCAACTTATTTAATAGTTATTGATTCACTTGCTAGTAAATCCATAGAAAGATTAAATAAGACAATACAAATAACAGATACAGGAATACATCCAGGAAGTGGTATAGGAAATAAAAGAAAAGAGATAAGTTATGAAACTCTTAATATACCAGTTATAGCTATAGGAGTCCCTACAGTAGTGGATGCTACTATAATAGTATCTGATACAATTAATTTTATATATAAAAATTATGCTTTTAATAAAGAATATTTGAATAATCCAAAAAGTAAATTAACTTTTAATAATGTAAATTATTTAAAAAAAGAAATAAAAGAAGAACAAAAGGAAAAAGAAAAATTACTTGGTCTTGTTGGTACACTTAATGATGAAGAACTTCAAAGATTAATATATGAAGTATTAAACCCAATAGGCTATAATTTGATGGTTACACCAAAAGAAATAGATTTTGTTATAAAAAAAATGTCAAATGCAATTTCCAATTCTATAAATAATTCCATTCATAATATTGACAAAGATTTGTAATTTTGATATATTAATATCGTAGGACAGTAAGGTGGTGATATAATGAATAGAAAAGGTTTCACATTAATAGAACTATTAGCAGTTATCGTTATTTTAGCAATTATCGCATTAATAGCCACTCCAGTTATCTTAAATATTATCAATGATGCTAGAGCAAATGCTAAACAAAGATCTGCTGAATTAGTATATACAGGAGTTCAATATGCATATGTTTCTGCTATGTATAGTGGTATTGAAGGTGCTTATGTAACTAGACCAACTTTAAAAGATATTCAAACATATTTTAATGTAGATAATGTTAATAAGGAAAACGTTAAATTAGATAAAGAAGATACACCAACAATGCTTAAAATAACAACAGATGATGGTGCATATTGTGAAGTAACTGTAGATAACGGATTACAAGTTGCATGTTATTCTAGTACAAAGACAAGTAGTGCTAAACATTACTTTACAAAAAATATAGAAACTGATATAGAATCAAATACAGGAGATTAATCATTGAAATTAATTTAAATTAATTTTAGTAAAAAAAGATTCATTAGAATCTTTTTATTTTGTTTAAATCATGTTATAATACATTAGAAAAAAGGTGATGCTATGAAAAAACCAACAGTCGCATTAATAGGTAGACCAAATGTAGGTAAAAGTACATTATTTAATAAAATGGTAGGTAAAAAACTATCCATAATAGAAGATACTCCAGGAGTTACAAGAGATAGAGTATATGGTAGTGTAAATTATCAAGATTTTAAATTTCATTTAATTGATACAGGTGGAATAGAATTAGGAAACAATGATTTTAATAATGAAATAAAAGTTCAGGCTAGTCTAGCGATGGAAGAAGCAGATATTATAGTATTTGTAGTAGATGGCAAAGATGGCCTTACAAGTGATGATTTTTTAGTTAGAGATATGTTGCAAAAAAAATCTAATAAAGTAATAGTTGCAATAAATAAATGTGATAGTAAAAGAATAAAAGAAACAGAATATGAATTTTATGAATTAGGTTTTGAAAAATATATAAAAGTTAGTGGAGAACAAGGCGATGGTATTAGAGATTTATTGGATTTAATAGTAGAAAATTTTCCTAAATTTGAGGAAGATGATAATAATCAAGTTAAGTTTTCAATAATAGGAAGACCAAATGTAGGAAAAAGTAGTTTAGTAAATGCAATACTTAACGAAGAAAGAGTTATTGTAAGTGATATTGCTGGTACAACTAGAGATGCAATAGATACTGAATTTAATTATAATGGTGAAACATATACAGTAATAGATACTGCTGGTATGAGAAAAAAAGGTAAGGTATATGAAAATATAGAAAAATATAGTTTACTTAGAAGTTTGAAGGCAATAGATCGAAGTGATGTATGTGTAATAGTAATAAGTGCTACAGATGGAATAGTGGAGCACGATAAGCACATAGCAGGTTATGCTCTTGATGCAGGAAAAGCAGTAGTACTTGTAGTTAATAAGTGGGATTTAGTTGAAGATAAAGAATCTGAATTAAAAGAATGGAAACAAAAAATAGAAACTGAATTTAGTTTTATGCCATATGCTAAAGTAGTATTTTTAAGTGCTAAAACAAAAAAAAGAATACATACTTTGATGCCTGAAATATTAACAGCATATCAAAATAGTAAAAAGGAAATTAAAACAAGTTTACTTAATAAAGTAATATCAGATGCATATGAACTTAATTTACCTCCTAGTTATAAAGGTAAAAGATTAAAAATATATTTTTGTACACAAGTTAAATCACAGCCACCAACATTTAATATTCAAGTAAATAGTAAAGGACTTGTACATTTTTCATATGAAAGATATTTAGAAAATAAAATAAGAGAATCATTTGATTTTACTGGAACACCAATAGTAATAAATTTTAAAAGCAAAGGAGAGCAAGATTAATTCTTTGCTTTTTGTTATACTATAAATTAAGAGCAAAAATAAATTTTTTACATAAAATAATGTAGGAGGTTTTATATGTCATTTTCTGATTCTTTTTTTAATAGGGTAGAGAAAAAAACTAGTGTTGATAAAAATACTATATTAGATTTAGCAAAAAAATTACAACAAAATGATTTAAAAAATGAAGGGACACTTAGAGAGGTAATTCAGACATTAAGCAGTATGACTGGAAGAGATGTATCAAAAGAACAAGAAGATAAAATAATTAATGCGGTTATTAATGATAAGGTACCTAAGGATATAGATAAGTTAATTTAGTTAACTTTTTTTTTGAAATTATATTATTAAAACACTTCGTAAAAAAATGTAAAAAAGTAAAAAAATTAAAAAGTGTAAAATAATATTTTTTAAATAATGTTAAAATTTAAATTCAGTAAAAAGGTGTTAATACCTTATAAAATAAAGGATAATCAATAATTGACTTAAAAGTAAAAATTAAATAAATTCAATTTTTCAAAAAATCAAATTTTAATTTTTTGAAAAAAATCAAAAAAAATATTGACTGAATTTTTCTGAAATGATATACTAAGATTGTAAGAAGATAGGAGTAAGAATTATGACAGAATTAGATGAAAAACTAGAACTCGTTGTTATCAAAAGAAATGGTAAAAAAGTTGATTTTGATGGAACAAAAATTGCTTTAGCTATCAAAAAGGGATTTGATAGTATAAATGAACAAGATGAAGAAACAGGAAAGTATAAATATGATGATAAAGATATAACTAAAGTATATAACGATGTAATAAAATCTATAGAAAAAAATTATAAAGATAAAATTAAAATAGAAGAAATTCAAGATTTAATAGAGGAATCTTTAAATAAAAAAGGATATATAGAGGTACATAATTCGTTTGCTGAATATAGAGAGAGAAGAGCTCAATCTAGAAACATGTTTATAGATGACAAGAGAATGCATAAATTTTTAAAAACTATCGAAGGACTAGGACTTAAGTCAGCTAATGAGGATGATACTAAAAGAGAAAATGCTAATGTAGATGGAGATACTGCTATGGGAACTATGCTTCAATATGGAAGTACAGTATCAAAAGAATTTGCTAAGGCATATTTAATGAAGAAAAAATTTGCAGATGCTCATGATAATGGAGAAATACATATTCATGATATGGATTTCCTTCCAATGGGAACAACAACATGTATGCAAATAGAACTTGATAGATTATTTAAAAAAGGATTTTCAACAGGTCATGGTTATTTAAGACCCCCTAAAGATATAATGTCTTTTAGCGCACTTGCAGCAATTGCAATTCAAGCTAATCAAAATGATCAACATGGTGGACAAAGTATACCAGCATTTGATTATTATATGGCTCCTGGAGTACTTATGACATTTAAAAAACAATTTAAACAACAAATAAGTGATTTCCTTGATTTAGAAGGATTACTAGAATTTATAAGTATGGACAGAATTGCTCGTGAAATAGATAAACTTGAAAGTATTAAATTCGGTATAGAAATATTTGAACCTATATATAAGGATTCAGATCAAATAAAAAGATTATTTGAAAAAGCATATGAAAAAGCTTATGTTAAAACAGATAGAATTACATATCAAGCAATGGAAGCTTTTGTACATAATTTAAATACTATGCACAGTAGAGCTGGAGCTCAAGTTCCATTTAGTTCAATAAATTTTGGTACTGATATATCTCCAGAAGGAAGAATGGTATCAATAAATTTCTTAAAGGCTACTAATGAAGGACTTGGAAAAGGAGAAACTCCAATATTTCCAGTATCAATATTTAAAGTAAAAGAAGGAGTAAACTTTAATACTGAAGATCCAAACTATGATATATTTAGATTAGCTTGTGAGGTATCTGCAAAAAGATTATTCCCTAACTTCTCATTTTTGGATGCTCCATTTAATAAGGCATTTTATAAACCAGGAGATTTTAAAACTGAAGTTGGGTATATGGGATGTAGAACACGTGTTATGAGTGATGTAACAGATACTAATAATCAAACAACAGGTGGTAGAGGAAATCTTTCATTTACATCAATAAATTTACCTAGAATAGGAATTAAACATGGTATATGTTTAAAAGAAAGAGATAAAGCAGATATGGATGGATTCTATAAAGAATTATCTGATACTATGGAACTTGTTAGAGATCAATTATTAGAAAGATTTGAAATTCAATGTAATAAAAGATGTTATAATTTCCCATTTTTAATAGGTCAAGGTGTTTGGACTGATGGTGAAAAGTTAAAACCAACAGATAGAATGAGAAAAATATTAAAACATGGTAGTTTAACATTAGGTTTTATCGGACTTGCTGAAACTTTAAAAGCTCTTATTGGAGAACATCATGGTGAATCAGAAAAAGCTCAAAAATTAGGACTTGAAATAATTGGATTTATGAGAAAAAAAGCAGATGAATTTGCTAAAGAATATAATTTAAACTTTACACTTATCGCAACTCCAGCAGAAGGTTTATCTGGTAGATTTGTAAATATTGATAAGGCAATTTATGGAAAAATAAAAGGAGTTACAGACAAAGATTATTATACAAATTCATTCCATGTTCCAGTATATTACAACACTTCAATTAAACATAAATTAGAGGTAGAAGCACCTTATCATAGTTTGACTAATGGAGGACATATTTCATATATTGAATTTGATGGAAATACTGCCCAAAATGTAGATGCATTTGAAAGTGTAATAAGAATGATGAAGGAACTTGGAATCGGATATGGCGCTATTAATCATCCAGTTGATAGAGATCCAGTATGTGGATATGTAGGGGTAATTGGTGATGTTTGTCCAGGATGTGGACGTAAAGAATTTGAAGCAGTACCACTTGAAGAAGTTAGACATTTCAATTGTGGTTGTTAGGAAGGGAGATAGAATTATGGAAAAATTAGTAGGTGAAGGAGTAAAATTTGAAAGAATTAGAAGAGTTACAGGTTATTTAAGTGGAGATGTATCAAGATTTAATAATGGTAAACGTGCAGAAGAAAAAGATCGTGTAAAACACACTGGTGTTAAAGAAGTAATGGCTTGTGAAAAGTGTGGTAAATAATGCAAATACGCTTAGCTGCAGATTTACAAGCTGATAGTATAGTGGATGGTGTTGGAATAAGGACAGTTATTTGGACACAAGGTTGTTCACATAATTGTCCAAAGTGTCATAATCCAGAGACTCATGATTTTAAAGGTGGAAAATTAATAGAATTAGATTATATAATTGAAAAATTAAAAAATTTAAAAGGACAAACAGGTGTCACATTTTCTGGTGGAGATCCTATGTTTCAAGCAAAACAATGTTCAATACTTGCAAAAAAAATACATGATTTAGGCATGGATGTGTGGGTATATACAGGTTTTACATTTGAAGAATTATTAGAATTAGGTAATAAAGATATTTTAGAATTTTTAAGTAACATTGATGTACTTGTAGATGGAAAATTTATAATAGAAGAAAAAAGTTTTGATTTAGAATTTAGAGGTTCTAGAAATCAAAGAATAATAGATGTTCCAAAATCTTTAGAAAATCATGAAGTAGTTGTACTAGAATTAAATAATACAAAAAAAATAAATAATTTTATGAAAAAAGAAGCACTATATATATAGACTTCTTTTTTATATTATTTTATCAATTAGACCATAATTTAGTGCTTCCTCCGCACTCATGAAATTATCTCTTTCTGTATCATTTTCGATAGTTTTTAAATCTTTTTCAGTATTAATTGAAAGTATTTTATTCAATTTATCTTTTGTCTTTAAAATGTGTTCAGCCGCGATTTTAATTTCAGTTGCCTGACCTTGAGCACCTCCAAGAGGTTGATGAATCATAATTTCAGAATTGGGTAAAGCAAATCTTTTTCCTTTTTTTCCACTACTAAGTAAAAATGCTCCCATAGATGCACACATTCCAATTCCTATAGTAGATACATCACTTTTTATGAAATTCATAGTATCGTAAATGCTCAATCCATCTGTAACACTTCCACCAGGTGAGTTAATATAAATACTAATATCATCATGATTTAATGAGTCTAAAAAAAGTAGTTGAGCGACTGTAGAACTAGCCAAATTATTATCAATTTCACCATTAATTATTATAATTCTATCTTTAAGTAATCTAGAATAAATGTCATAAACTCTTTCACTATTATTAATTTTGTCGATAACTGTAGGTATAATCATAAACTCATCTCCTATGTATATAATAGTTGTAAAGTATATGTTTTATTCTTTTAAAAAGTCGACAAAATATTTCTTTTTTGATAGAATATAGTTATAGATAGGTGATAAAGATGAGCAAGAAAATAAAAGTTAAATTTAGAGATACAATATTAGAATTTGATGAGGATACTACTTATAAAGAAATATCAGAACATTTTAAAGATTGTTTTAAATATGATATATTATCGTGTTCTGTAAATAATGACATTGTAGATTTAGGTGATAAATTAAAGAAAAACTGCATTATAAATTTTTTCGATAGAAGTAGCACGGTAGGAAGTAATATATATGCTAGAAGTGCAAGATTTATGCTTATACTTGCAATTCGTAATGTATTGGGAGATGAAGCAAAACTTACAGTACATCATTCTCAAGATCATGGTGTTTATTGTACTATAGATGGTGTTAATATAAATAAAGATATAATAAATAAAATATATTTAGAAATGAAAGAAATAGTAAAACATGATTATTTATTTGTAAAACTTAGTGTATCTAGATTAGATGCAATAAAATATTTTAAAAAACTAGGACAAATGGATAAAGTAAATGTACTTAAGTATATATCAAATACTTATATTAACTTATATAGAATCAATGATATATATAGTTATTTTTATGGAAGAATGGCATATAGTACAGGTCAAATTGATGAATTTAAATTGACATATATAAAAGATAATGGATTTGTTTTGTCACTTCCTGATATAGTAACTCCAGATAGGACATTAGATTATGTACATCATGAAAAAGTATTTAATAAATTTTATGATTATACTATGTGGGGTAAAACTCTTGGCATAGTGTCTGCTGCTGATTTAAATAAAGTTGTATCGGAAGCAAAAGTAGGAGAACTTATAAATTTAGCAGAGGCTTATTATGATAGCCAACTTGCTAAGATAGCGGATGACATTTATAACAGCAAAAAAAATATAAAAATAGTTTTGCTTGCTGGACCATCTTCAAGTGGTAAGACTACAACATCTAAAAAATTAGATATATATTTAAGAAGTAAAGGTTTTATAACTCACCCAATAAGTTTAGATGATTATTTTACTGATTTAGATAAAAGAGAATTAGATGAAAATGGTAACCCTGATTTTGAGTCAGTAAAAGCTTTAGATATAAATTTATTTAATAAAAATTTAACAGATTTATTAAATGGTAAGAAAGTAAATATGCCATCATATAATTTTGTACTAGGTAAAAGAGAATATAAAAATAATTATTTAACTTTAGGAGAAAAGGATATAATAATAGTGGAAGGATTACATGCTCTTAATGATGAACTTACAAAATCTATAGATAAAGATAATAAATATAAAATTTATATAAGTCCACTAACACAATTAAATATTGATAATTATAGTCACATTCATACAAGTGATATTAGAATATTAAGAAGAATAGTAAGGGATAGTAAAACTAGAGGATATGGCGCTAAAGAAACATTAAAATTATGGCCTACTATAAAAGCAGGGGAAAGAAATAATATATTTAAATTTCAAGATGATGTAGACACAGTTGTTAACTCCGCACTTATATATGAAGTAGGTGTACTTAAAACGTATGTTGAACCACTTTTATTTAATGTAAATGAAGATGATGCTGAATATCCAGAAGCACTTAGACTTATAAATTTTTTAAGAAATTTTTTACCAATACCAAGTGATGATGTTCCACAAAATTCAGTATTAAGAGAATTTATTGGTGGTAGTTGTTTTAAATTATAGAAAGAAGGAATAATATGATAAAAGTAGCAATTAATGGATTTGGAAGAATAGGAAGATTAGTATTTAGAATAATGGAAGAAGATAATAGTTTTGAGGTAGTTGCAATCAATGATTTAACAGATGCAGAACAACTTGCATATCTTTTGAAATATGATACAAGTCATGGAAATTATAGAGTAAATGAAATAGGTTTTGAGGGTGATTACTTAATTGTAGGAAATAGAAAAATAAGGGTATACTCAGAAACTGACCCTTCTAAATTACCATGGGGTGAACTTAATATAGATGAAGTTTTTGAATGTACAGGAAGATTTACTAGTAAGGAATCTGCAAGTGCTCATATAACTGCTGGAGCAAAAAAAGTAATAATAAGTGCTCCTGCTAAAGGTGATTTAAAGACTATAGTATATGGTGTAAATGAAAATACATTAGATGGTAGTGAAGAAATTATAAGTGCTGCTAGTTGTACAACAAATTGTTTAGCACCCGTACTTAATGTAATAGAAAAAAATATAGGAATAAAAAAAGGATTTATGACAACAGTACATGCTTATACAAATGATCAAGCAACACTTGATATTGCTCATAACAAAGGAATAAAAGCAAGACGTGGTAGAGCATGCGCTGCAAATATAGTACCATCTTCGACAGGTGCAGCAAGTGCTATAGGATTAGTTATTCCATCGTTAAAAGGAAAACTTGATGGAGGAGCTTTAAGAGTTCCTGTCACAACTGGATCAATTATAGATTTAACTTTAGAATTAAATAGAAATGTAACCAAAGAAGAAATTAACAAATTATTTATAGATAATGTAAATGAAATTATAGGATATACAACAGATCCAATAGTATCAAGTGATATAATTGGCTCATCATTAGGAGCACTCGTAGATGGAGAACTTACAAATGTAGTAGAAGTAGATGGAAACCAATTAGTAAAAGTAGTAGCTTGGTATGATAATGAAATGAGTTATAGTTATCAAATGGTAAGAACTGCTAAATATTTTGGCGAATTGAAC
>CANRPA010000010.1 GCA_947632395.1 uncultured Bacilli bacterium
TTATTAATTAAATCTTCATTAAATATATTGGCATTTTTTTCTTTTGACTCAACTAATATTAATCCTGCTTTGTCAACTATAGTATTTATTTTTTCAATAGGTATTTCAGTAATAATATCATCTATTTTTGGTATATCTTCATAAAAAATTTTTAAATCAAGATTATAGTCATCTATAAGTTTTTTATTTACACTTTCATAATCATCGTAAACGTATTTTATAAATTTTTCTTCATCAAAATTAACTTTTTCATCATTTAATTTTATTATTTTGTTTTTTTCAATTAAACTTGGTATGAAAGACTTAAACCAAATATAGTCAGTATATAGATGAATATAATATCCCAATACAAAATCATTATTTAAATATGATTTATATTTATCAATAAATCTATCTAAGTTTGGTATATCTTTTTCATAATCAATAAAGTGTGTTTTATTTCTTGAAATATTTACAAGTTTTGCAATATCAGGTGCAATTGAACCTATTAATAATTGCCTTTCATCTCTCTTTAAGTATTTATTTAATTCTTTTGCCACACATATATGTATTAAACTACTTGCCATAACTACCTCCTACTTTAAATATTATATCATTTATAATTTGATTTTTTTACTATAAATATAAAAAAGTAACAAATTTATAGTATAATATATGAGTAAGCATAAGTTTTGTTATTTGAGATAATATTAATTTTATACAACTTGACAAACTGAAAGGTGATGTAATGACTAGTATTATAATTGGAAACGTAATAGCGCTCATAGCCTCTTTATTAATGGTGTATTCAGGTATAATAAAACAAAAGAAAAAAATTTTATATGTGCAGACAATACAAATAGGATTATCGGTTGTAAGTAATATAGTCCTTGGTGGAATTGTGGGTGCTATAATTAATGCAATCAGTTGTATTAGAAATATTTTGTGCTATAAAGATAGACTGGGATTAAAAGAAAAAATAGTAATAACTATATTAGCTACATTTTTGTCAATTAAGTTTAATAATTTAGGTTTGATTGGTATTTTACCACTTATAAGTACAATTACTTATTTATGGTTAATGAATACTAAAAATGTAATAAAGTTTAAAACTTTAATAATATTTACAATGATATTATGGTTTACATATGATTTAACAATTAAATCATATTCTTCTGCAATTTTTGATTTAATGACTGCAATTACAAATACTTATTCAATAATTAAATTGAGTAAAAAAAGATGACCCTAATTGTGATTTAACATATTCGGTATGTGCAACATTTGAATAATGAAATGAATGAAGTAAATGAAAAATTTTATAATAGAAAAGAATACAAAGAAAAAGGCGATAGCTTATTGATATAAGTCATCGCCTTTTGATGTAAAAATTTATTAGAATTATAACTTAATTCCACCATTAGGTATTTGTTTTTGTCTAGTAGCAATTATTTGTGCAGTTTCTGGATCTTTAGCATTCCAATTTTGAATCATTTGTCCAGAAATAACCTCACTCATTGGAAGTAATCTTGCTTCTAATTCTTCTGGTAACACTGGATAATAATTTCTTCCTTGTGAAACAAGTGAAGTTAAATCATCTTGACTATTGATTTTCATTTCTTCCATATAATTTGCAACTTTAGTGTGATATGCTTGTGATAAAGCTGCTTCATCAACTTGAACACCAACAGATGCCAATACTGGATTTAAGAATAGTAAATCACTTCTTACCTCATTCCAACCAATTAATTCTAATGGAGCATATTGTCTTAATTGTTGTTTATCAACCTTTTTATTGAATGTTTTTTCACTAGAATTGTCAACAACCCAGCCATCATGTATAGTAGATAAAACACCTAATTTTTGTTCATCAGAGAATCCTTTCATTTTTTCTCTAACTAAACCAAATATTTCTGCAGTTTCTGGTCCATTAATAACAGCTTCAAAAAATTTAGTAGTTTCTTCTTCGCTTAAATTAACTTGCTTTGCAATACCTATAACCGCATATTTCATTGATCCCATTGCATATACTTGACTTTCAAGTTCTTGAACAGATTCAGTTTGAATTTTAGTATTTGCTTCTTCTTCACTTAATCCATTCCAATTAATTAGTGCTGCTTTTGCAACATTTTGATATGGTGTAGCCATATCTATCACATCCCTTCACATATATTGTATCATATCATATGACCTTTTTCAATGATATTTTAATATGTTGATTATATTTGAAAGTGTACAAAAGTTGTGCATTGTAGTTTTCAAAAATTTAGAGGAGTGGTATAATAAACATGTAATGTGAATTTTCTTATGGAGGGAATAATATGTTAAATATTGATGAAATTTTAGAAAAACTAAAAGCAGATTATAAATATTTTAGTAATGTTAGAAAAGAGTTGAGAGAAGACAAAGATTTTTGTTTATTAGCAATTGATAAAAATCCATTTTGTTATTTAGTTAATTCTTTTAAATTTAAAACAGATATTGATGTTATTAGGTATATTTTAAATACTGGAAATATAGATATTATTATGATGTTAAACTTTGATGAAAAAATGTTAGAAACAAATCAAGAATACAAAAATTTATATTTTCAATATATAGAGTTTAAAAAGAAACTTGGATATGCTACATTATATGGGACAATTTTTAAAGTTCATCCTGATGAAGTTTATAAATATGTAACAGTAGACTTTATGTCAAAATTTTCCGTAATTTTAGAAACATTAAATGAAAGAGAGGTGCAAGTATTAATGATGCGCTTTGGTCTTTCAAATGGTAATTTTAAAACTTATGGAGAAGTTGGTAATAATTTTAATGTAACAAAAGAAAGAGTAAGACAAATAGAAGCTAAAGCTATACGTAAACTTTGTCATCCAACGCGTAAAGATCTTATTCTATTTAATGCAGCTATGTCTGGAATTCCATCAGCTGTCGAATGGTTGAAATTGAAAACAGAATCAACTGCTAAAACGGATACAAATATATCAATTGATAGTTTAGGATTTTCTGTAAGAAATTATTACTGTTTAATGAGATCTGGTTTAACAACTTTAGATAGTCTTCTTAATTTATCGCAAGAAGATTTGCTTAAAATTGAAGATCTTGATCGAAACGGTATTGATCAAATAATTTCACTTCAAAAAAAATATTCTAACGAAAATTCTGAAGAAAAGGGAAAAAATAAATAATAGTTTTCTAGCAAAGTGGGATATGACTATTCCACTTTTCAGAGTGTTGACAAAGTGTTCAATACTCTTTCTTTTTTCAAAAAAGTGTTGTATAATGAAAAAGTAAGAACGCTTTATATAATCCAAATTTAAAGCTTACTGTTCTTACTTTTTTTGTGTAATTATGTTATAATATAAGTGGATTATATAAAGAAAGTAAGTGATAAAATGATAACGATAAATAAAAATATTCAAAGTGAAATCTTAATGACTACAATGGAAGAACTAGTCCCAGAGGATAGTTTATTTCGAAAGATAGACAAGTATATAGATTTCACTTTTATTTATGAAAAAGTAAAAAAATTATATTGTGAAGATAATGGAAGACCAAGTGTAGACCCAGTAGTATTATTTAAAATAATTTTTATTCAAACTATAGATGGATTAAAATCGATGTGTCAAACATGTAAGAAAATAAAAGTAGATGCAGAATATAGATGGTTTTTAGGGATACCATTTGGTCAAGATACGCCACATTTTTCAACATTTAGTAAAAATTATGAAAGAAGATTTAAAGACTCTACTATATTTGAAGATATATTCAGTAATATAGTTAAACAAGCTATAAAATATAACTTAATAGATGGAACAACATTTTATACTGATTCAACGCATAAAAAAGCAAATGCAAATAAAAATAAATATAACGATGAAATAGTAAAAGAAATAAAAAAATGTATAAAAGTATAGAACAAAAATTAAGAAAAATTTTACCTAAAGATGTACAAATTGAACATGTTGGATCAACAGCAATACCAAATATGTATGGAAAAAATATAATAGATATACTAATAGGTGCTGAAAACAAATCGGAGTTTGAAAATATAAGTAATATATTAGAAAATAATAATTATATATCCAGTGAAAAGAGTAAGACCGATATATATCAATTTTTTGCTTCTACTTCCAATGAGACAGAATCAGGAGATACACATATTCATTTAGTAATTAAAAATACAGAAAGATTTAGTGATTTTATAATACTAAGAAATTATTTACTTAATAATAAAGCAGAAGCAAAAAATTATTCTGATTTAAAAAGAAAGTTAATAAAAAATGGTGTAACAGATAGGAAAAAATATAAAACAGAAAAAAGTGAATATGTATCTAGCTTAATTGATAGAGCTCGTAAATTTGTTGGTGAAAATAAAAATGAAAAAGGATAAATTAAAATTCATTTATTTATATCGCCATGGTGAAACTAATTTAAATGTTGAAGGAATAACTATGGGACAACTTTCTACATTACATACAGTGTTTACCGATAATGGATATAAACAAATTGAGAGTTTGAAAGAAAAAATAAAAGAAAATAAAATTGATGTTATTTATTCTTCTGATTATGAGAGAACTATAAATACTGCAAAACTGTCAAATGATAATAATATTCCCCTTTTTATAACAAAAAAATTACGTGGATTAAATATGGGAAAATTTCAAGGATTACCTATGGAGGAATTCTTAAATTCACCACAAATTCAAAAAAGTTTTAAAGATTATAGTGTACCTATACCAGGAGGAGAAAGCATTAATAATTTAAATGATAGGATAATAGATTTTATTATTGATATAAGTAATAATACAAATTATAATAATATAGCTTTAATAACTCATAGCGCAGTTATAGGTAATTTGGTATCTAGTTTACTAGGAAATAGTTACTGCAATTTGGATGAATGTATTATTGAATATTTTGATGGCAAATTATATGTTATATCTTATAATCAATATGAAAATCAAAAAAATTTAAAGAAATAATGGTGTAATTATGGAATTTAATCATATTATTTTTATAAGACATGCCGAGAATGTGAATAATTTATCTGTTCCAAACAATGAACTTGAATTAACAAACTTAGGCATAAAGCAAGCAATAAATGTACGCAAATATTTAAACGGAAAGTTTGATATTTTGGTTAGTTCGCCTTCTAAAAGAGCAATTATGACAGCAAAATTAATAGCTCCTAACTTTAATATAATTTGTGATGAGAGATTGCTAGAACGTGGTTGGGGTAATAAAGAGCATAATGGATTAGAGTCAGATGATGAAGCAAAAACAAGAATAACAAATTTTTTACACGAGTACATATCAAAATATCCAAATAAAAGTATTTTATTTGTTACACATGGATCTTTAATTAAATTATCACAAGATGTAATTGAGGAAAATATATTAGCAAGAAGTAATATAGATAATTGTGATATAGTAGAATATTCTAAAAACAAATGTAAAAAAATAATAAAAAACAAATTAAAAAATCTTGCCAAATGACAAGATTTTTTTAGTTGTTTATTTAATGGAAAAATGATAAAATAATTAAGGAAATTATGTTTAATATTTTTTTATAATATTTAGCCTAAAAAATTAAGTTTGTGACTTTCGTTTGTAAAAATTCGTGTAAGTTTTTTTTGAATACATTGTTGATTAAAATTACACGAATATTTGAACTAATTACACGAATAATTTAAAAAAAATACAGAAACGAGTGATAAAAATGTTTGAATTAGTATCAAAATATAGTCCATCAGGAGACCAACCTGAAGCAATAGAGAAATTAGTTGATGGAATTAATAGGGGTGAGAAAAGTCAAGTTTTGCTTGGGGTTACAGGAAGTGGTAAAACATTTACGATGGCAAATGTAATTGCTAGAGTAAATAAACCAACTTTAATTCTAGCACATAATAAAACACTTGCGGGTCAATTGTATGCAGAATTTAAAGAATTATTTCCAAATAATCATGTAGAATATTTTGTCTCATATTATGATTATTATCAACCAGAAGCATATGTAGCAAAAACAGATACATATATAGAAAAAGATGCAGCAATCAATGATGAAATAGATGAACTTCGTCATGCTGCAACAGCGGCTCTTTTAAATAATAATGATGTAATAGTAGTTGCTTCAGTATCTTGTATATATGGTATAGGAGAGATAGAAGAATATCAAAATAAGATGCTTTCTTTAGAAGTAGGTCAAACTATAGATAGAGAAGAAATAATAGAAAAATTAATAGATATGCTATATGAAAGAAATGATATGGATTTTAAGAGAGGAACTTTTAGAGCAAAAGGTGATACAATAGATATCATTCCAATAAGTGAACACACCAAAGGAATAAGAATAGAATTATTTGGAAATGAGATAGATAAAATAAAAGAATTTGATCCAGTAACAGGCAGTATAACTGCAAATAAAAAGACTGTATCATTATTTCCTGCAAGTCATTTTGTTACTAGTCCAGAAAAACTAAAAATAGCAATACAAAATATACGTAAAGAATTAGAAGAAAGATTAGAATATTTCAAAAAGAATAATAAATTAATTGAATATCAAAGACTTAGTGAAAGAACAAATTATGATATGGAAATGTTAGAGGAAACGGGATTTTGTAGAGGTGTAGAAAATTATTCTAGACCACTTGCCCTCAAGGAGCCAGGTGCAACTCCTACAACTTTAATAGATTTCTTTAAAAATGATTTTCTTATGTTTATTGATGAATCTCATGTAACCATTCCACAAATAAGAGGTATGTATAATGGTGATAAAGCACGTAAGGAAATACTTGTAGATTATGGATTTAGATTACCAAGTGCAATGGATAATAGGCCATTAAAATTCAATGAATTTGAAGAAAAAATAGATCAAGTAATATATGTTTCAGCGACTCCAGGAGATTATGAATTAAAAAATTCAAATAAACCAGTAGAACAGTTGATAAGACCAACAGGATTGCTAGATCCTATAATAGAAGTACATTCAACAGAAAATCAAATAGACGATTTAATTAGTGAAATAGAAGAACGCACTAAGAAAAATGAAAAAATATTAGTTACAACACTTACAATAAGAATGGCAGAGGAACTTACTCAGTATCTAAAAGGAATAGATATAAAAGTTGCATATTTGCATTCAGAAATAAAAACACTAGAACGTCTTAAAATAATAAGAGATTTAAGACAAGGCAAATATGATGTATTAGTTGGAATAAATTTACTTAGAGAGGGACTTGATATACCAGAAGTAAGTTTAGTTGCAATAATGGATGCTGATAAACAAGGATTTTTAAGAAGTGAGAGAAGTTTAATTCAAACAATAGGTAGAGCAGCAAGAAATGCGAATGGTAAAGTAATAATGTATGCAGATAATATTAGTGATTCAATGAATATTGCAATTAATGAAACAAGAAGAAGAAGAGAAATTCAAGAAAAATATAATAAAGACAACAATATTACTCCAAAAACAATAATAAAAGAAATACCTAAGGTAATAACAAACAATGAAGAAGATAATGTAAAACAAGAAAAAATGTCTAAACAAGATAAGGCAAAACTAATGATAAGAATAGAAAACGAAATGAAAGAAGCGGCTAAAAACTTAGATTTTGAAAGAGCAATGGAGCTTAGAGATATTTTATTTGAATTAAAAAGCGAATAGGTATATAATTAGATAGGTGATGTTATGAAATTTAGTAAATGTATAGACTGGCTTATACATATGATAGGGTATACACTAGTACTTATATTAGTATCTTTAGTGTTTAAAAAAACAGTTATAATTGATGATTCATATTTTTGGTTATGGGGATTTATCACAGTTATTATAATATTTATATTGAATAGAACAATAAAACCATTATTAGTATGGATGACATTGCCACTAACTGCTATTACATTAGGATTATTTTATCCTTTAATAAATATTTTAATATTGAAAATTGCAGATTGGATACTTGTATCTCATTTCGATATACATGGAACTATAGTACTTTTTATAGTATCTATTATAATATCAATAATGAATGCTATTATAGATAAAATAGTAAATACATTAAAGAAAGTAAGGTAATTCTATGAGTTCTGAAATAATTAAAATAGGTCCTTTAAGTATTAAATGGTATTCAGTATTAATATTATCTGCTTTTATGATAGGCTATACTTTAGTAATCAAAAGATGTAGAAAAGTTGGTATTGGAACAGCAAATGTTATTGACATGTGTATAAATACAATAATACTAAGTTTAATAGGTGCAAGAATTTATTATTGTTTATTTAATCTAGATTATTATGCAAAATATCCTCTCGATATATTTAAAGTATGGGAGGGTGGTCTTGCAATACATGGTGGTATAATTTTAGGCGTTATATATTTGATATATGCTACTAAAAAAAGAAATATAAATTTACTTAAATTTCTTGATACGATAGTTCCAGCTTTAGCACTCGGACAAGCAATAGGTAGATGGGGTAATTTCTTTAATATGGAGGCATTTGGTCCTATAACAACACTTAAAAATTTACAAGATCTTCACATTCCAAAATTTATAATAGATGGTATGTATATAAATGGAAATTATCATCATCCAACTTTCCTTTATGAATCAATAGGTTGTTTGATAATTTTTATAATATTATTAATAATTAGAAATAATAAGAATATTAAAAATGGTCAATTAACAGGAATATATCTTATAGGTTATGGAATAATAAGATTTTTGATAGAAAGTTTAAGGCAAGATAGTTTAATGTTTTTCAATTTAAAAGTTGCGCAAATAGTATCAATTATAATGATTATAATAGGATTAATTATTATATTTGTTAAACCTATAATAGAAAAAAATATAAAGAAGTATAATGAGTGTAAATAATTATACTTTTTTTTAAATATTTAAAAATAAAATAGAAAAAAAGTATTTAATTTGATACAATTTATAGTGAAGATGGTAGTATGAGTAGGAGAAAAAGAAGAAAGATAAATCATAAATTAAATTTTAAGGTGTATATTTTTTTGTTAATACTTTCTATTTATAGTGTAAATTATTATAGGTATAACATAGAGCCTAACATTAATAAATCTAATTACTATCAAATGGCATCATATGACATAGGCCAAATTCCAGAATACAATGGAAATTCTTATATAATAATAAATAATAATATACCTTCATTTAGTGAAGAAGATATGAAAACTTCGTCATTTGAAAGATATAGTAATCATGATATTCTAGGTAGGTGTGGTGTGGCATTCGCAAATATTAGTAAAGATATGATGCCTACTGAAGAAAGAGAAAGCATAGGAATGATTAAACCTTCTGGTTGGCATACAGTTAAATATGATATAGTAGATGGAAAATATTTATATAATAGATGTCACTTAATAGGATATCAATTGACAGGAGAAAATGCTAATGAAAAAAATTTAATAACTTGTACTAGGTATATGAATACAATAGGAATGTTACAGTTTGAAAATAAAGTAGCTGAATATATAAAGAAAACAAATAATCATGTATTATATAGAGTGACTCCTATATTTGAAGGGGATAATCTTTTAGCAAGTGGTGTTCAGATGGAAGCACTCTCTATAGAGGACAATGGTGAAGGTATTAAATTTAATGTTTATGTGTATAACATTCAAGAAGGAATAACAATTGATTATAGTAATGGAGAGAGTAGTTTAAGTGAAAATGTGATATAATTAATTTAGGTGTTGTTATGATTAATAAGAAATGGGATATAATTTTAAAAGACGAAATAAAAAAAGATTATTTTAAAAAACTTGGAATATTTGTAAAAAGTGAGTATAAAACTAAAACAATATTTCCTCCATATAAAAATATATTTGATGCTTTAAGATTTACCGATTATGATGAAGTAAAAGTTGTAATATTAGGTCAAGATCCATATCACGGATTAGGAGAAGCACATGGATTATCATTTTCAGTTAGAGAAAATGTTAAAATGCCTCCATCACTTCAAAATATGTTCAAAGAATTGAATGATGATTTAGGAGTAAGAAGAACTAAAAGTGATTTGACTGATTGGACAAAGCAAGGAGTCCTTCTTCTAAATTCTATAATGACAGTCGAAAAAGATAAACCTTTATCACATAAAGATAAAGGTTGGGAAATATTTACTGATACAATAATATCAAAATTAAATGATAGAGAAGATCCAGTAATATTTGTACTTTGGGGTAGTTTTGCAAGAAGTAAGAAAGAACTTATTACAAATAAAAGACACAAAATAATTGAATCAGTTCATCCATCTCCATTATCTGCTAATCGTGGCTTTTTTGGAAGTAAGCCTTATAGTAAAATTAATAATTATTTAAAATCTATGGGAAAAGAAGAAATTAAATGGTAAATATTTTCCAAAAAATTAAGAAAATCTCGTATTTATAAATCAACGAGATTTTTATATTATTAAATTTTCCTATATTTTTATATGATTTTTTAATTTTCTAACCTATATTTTTTTATTTAATTATAATTTTTGCTAATTTTATAAAGTTAAAAAAATAATAAAACAAGATATTGGTATAGTTGAAAAAAAGCACTAAATTTGTTATAATTAATCTAGAAGTAGAGAGGTAGTTAAAGTGAATAGTGAATTTGATAATGAAATGAAAAATAACTTAGATAATAATGAAATTAATTCAAGTAATAATAATGACTTTTTTGAAGAAATTAATAACAATTCAATTAATCGATCAAATATAATTAGTAATAGAATAAATGAATTTGATCATAGTATTGATAACGAAGATAATATGAATTTGATGAGTAGAGTTAGTATTGAAGAAAAATTCTTTCAAAAGGATAATAATAGTAATAATATAAAAAGTTCAAAATCTCCTAAAAGGAAAATAAATACTCAAAAAATATTTAATTTAGTAAGTTTTGTTTTTTTATTGACTTGTATATTATTTTATGGCTTTAGATTTATTAAATATTATGGGGAAAGCCATAAAAAAGTAGATCAAAAATTTATTGCAGATATTATAAAAGAAAACAATAAAGAAAATGAGAATTTTAAAAATATAAATGGTGATTATTATTTTTATGAAGATTCTGGGAACAATTACTTGAAATACTCTAATTTAATTTGGAGAATAATAAGAGTAAATAGTGATGGTTCTGTAACACTTGTATTAAATAATCCAATTACAGTTCTTGCAGCAGGTGAAAATAAAGACTATAAAAACTCATATATAAATGAATGGCTTAATAGTGAAAAAACTGAAAATACAGGTATATTTGAACAAAAATTAAATAATCCAAATGCTTATTTAATTTCAAGTACAACTTGTATAGATAAAATAGATGATGTTAAATCTGTAACATGTAAAAATACATATAGTGATTCATTAATAACAATACCTTCACTTAATGATTATGCTAATACTGGAAGTAGTAAGAGTTTCATGAATAGTGAGGAAGCATTCTACTTATCAAACACAAATAGTAAAAACCAAAATTGGTATGTAGATGAAAATGGAAAAGTAGAAAATACAAGTAAAAATACAATTATGGGTATTAAACCTGTTATTACTATACAAAGAAATATCTCTTTATTGAGGGGAAATGGATCTAAAGAAGAACCTTATGAAATTGATAATACAGAAAGTTTATTTGCTACATATGTTAAACTAGGTAATGACTTATGGCAAGTATATGATGTAGAAGGTGATATACTAAAATTATCATTAACAACATATTTAAAAATAAATAATGAAGAAATTAAATATAAATATTCTAACACTGGTTTTTATCACGATGATACTAAATTAGATACTTTAGCATATTTCTTAAATCACAATTATCTAAATAGTTTAACATATAAAGATTTAATAATTGAATCAGAGTATATAAATGGTGTTTATGAGAATTATGATTATAAATCTCTATTAAATTCAAAAGTAAACACTAAAGTATCATTACTTAGTATAGGAAATATTTTGTTAAATAACAAAAGTAATAATTACTTTACAACTACAGGAGTAAGTAAGAATAGTACTGATATGTATGTAATGAATAATGATTTTAAAGTAACTACTGCAGAATCAACAGATATACTTAGTATTATTCCTGTAATATCAATAGATAAAAATAGTATAAGTAAAGGTGCTGGAACTATTGAAGAACCATATGAGGTGTAATTATGAAAAAGAGACAAAAAAAGAAAAAGGTATATAAGACAACAATTTTATTTATCATTTTAGATTTATTTGCTATGGCAGGATTTATATTGATGTATGGACCATATGATAAATTTAGAAATTTATTTGTAAATACAGCTTTAAATACAATGACTCACCAATATTTAGCTAAAATATTTTATAGTGATGATACAATAGAAAAAATTAAAAATAGCAATTATTTTGTTGAAATAGATGAAGAAATTAATTTAGATGATATTACTATAAATACAAAAGAAAAGAATAAATATAAAGATTCTTATGAAGAAGAATTATTTACAAGGACACCTGGAAATGATTTATATAAAATAATTAATCTTAAAGTTGGTATGGCAAATGGATATTTAGTTGCTATATACGATCCATCTAAAGTAAAACTAATTTCAACTAAAAAATTTAATGTAGGTGGCTATGGAGAAAGAATTATAACAATGTGCGAAAGATATGGTGGAAAAGTTTGTATTAATGCAGGAGGATTTGTAGATTATGGCTATGGCTCAGATATACCTATTGGAACAGTTATAAAAGATGGTGAAATAATTTGGGGTAGTGATGTTGCAGATACTCAAAGAGATAATATTATAGGAATGACAAAGGAAGGAAAATTAACACTATTGTCTAATGCTACTGCAAATGAAGCATTAGAAGCTGGAATTAACGATGGATTAGTGTTTGGCCCATTCTTAATAGTTAATGGAACTCCTTTAACAATAGTTGGAGATCCATGGGGAAAGGCTCCTCGTGTATCAATAGCGCAAACTAAAGATGGTATTTTATTATTCTTAGTAATAGATGGTGAAAATTATATAAATGGTGCTTCACTTCAAGATGTAATTAATATTTTAACTAGATATGGAGCTTACAATGCTGCTAACTTAGATGGAGGAACATCATCAAGTTTAGTAGTAGAAAATAAATTATATAATAATCCTCCAGCAGCTGCTAAAGCAACAGGAGGAAGGTATGTAGTAACAGGTTGGGGACTAATACCATAAAAATGGGGAGAGTAAAATGAAAAATAAATCAAAAAAAACTTTATTTATAATTATGTTATTTGCCTTATTAATAATAATGGTAGTAATAGTATATAAGAAAATTGATAATAAAAATGCAAATGTTCCTACAAAAGATATTGAAGATAATACTCCAAAAGAGGAAGAAGAAAAACACTATGAAGCATCACTTGTAGCTGTTGGAGATAATTTAATACATTCCTCTGTTTATCGAAATGCTAATAAGTATGCAAATTATAATGGTTATGATTTTAAACCAATGATTACATATATTAAGGAAATTGTACAAAATTATGATATTGCATACTATAATCAAGAAACTATTTTAGGTGGTACGGAAATAGGTTTATCCGATTACCCAACATTTAATTCTCCATATGAAGCAGGAGATGCTATGATAGATGCAGGTTTTAATTTAGTCTCATTAGCTACAAATCATACTGTAGATAGAGGTAAAACTGCAGTAGAAAATTCTTGTAAGTATTGGAGTGAAAAAACAGATGTTTTAACTTCTGGTAGTTATTGTAGTGAAGAAGCACGAAATGCAGTAAACATAAAAGAAGTAAATAACATTACATACACAATGTTAAATTATACTTATGGAACTAATGGTATGCCAGTAAGCGATGATTATTTAGTAAATGTATGGCCAACAGATACAGATAGGATAAACAATCCAGATACAGATACTAAATATCAACAATATAAAGAACAAGTAAAAGCTGATGTAGAACGCGTAAGAGATAAAGTCGATGTTTTAATAGTCGCAATGCATTGGGGTGTTGAGTATACTCATACACCTACAAAATATGAAGAAGATATGGCTAATTTCTTAGCTGAACTTGGAGTAGATATTATTATAGGTACCCATCCACATGTAATTCAACCAGTAACTTGGATAGGAGATACGCTTGTAATATATTCACTTGGTAATTTTATTTCTGCTCAATATCAAAATCAAGGTACATGTTCTTATTACAAATGTACTACTGGATTAATGACTAGTTTAAAAATAGAAAAAACAGTTAAGGGAGATAAAAAAACTATAAAAATAACAAATGTAGAGAATGAATTAATATATAATTACTATAATCAAAGTACTTGGAGTGGATTTACAGTAATACCATTTAGTAATCCAGCAATTAAAGATTACTTACCAAACTACAAACAAGTTTATGAAACATATAAAAATGTAGTTCAAAGTATGGATTCTACAATGGTAGTAAAAGAAGTTGCAGAATAATTTGTAAAAAATGTATAAAAATATAAATATTGTTCAATATTAAATAGGTGATAAAATTGAAAAAGACAATATTTATATTTTTTTTGATAATAATAGTATATATGATAATAGGAAATGTAGTTGCTACAAACAATTTAATACCAGATGATGCAATAAGAATAAGAGTTATAGCAAATTCAGATTCAGAATATGATCAGCAAATCAAAGCAAAAGTAAAAGATATAGTACAAAATGACATGTATAATATACTTAAAGATATTAAGGATTTAAATGAAGCAAGAACAAAAATATCAAGTAATTTAAAATATGTTGAAAGTGATATTTACAAAACTTTACAAGAAGAAAATTATGAATTACCTTTTAGTATTAATTTTGGATTAAATTACTTTCCTCAAAAAGAATTTAAGGGAATAACTTATAAAGAAGGATATTACGAATCAGTTGTAGTAACGTTAGGAGAAGGTCTTGGATCAAATTGGTGGTGTGTATTATTTCCTCCACTTTGTATGATAGAAGCAGAAGAATCAACAGATGTAGAGTATACAACATTAGTAAAAACAATAATAGATAAATATTTTTAAAATAAATGAGTATTATTTTATAGGTGACACTATGGAATTAATATTCATTTTTTTAGTAGCAGTATCTTTAAGTATGGATGCTTTTTCACTTTCTTTAGCATACGGAACAATTTCTCTTTCTAAAAAAGAAATAAAATTATTATCAATTATAGTAGGTATATATCATTTTTTTATGCCAATAGCAGGAATGTTAATAGGTAATTTTATAATAAATCTAATACATATAAAATTAAGTTTAATTACACTTATAATATTTGTATTTATAGGAATAAGTATGATAATAGAAAGTATTAAAGGTAATGAAAAAGTTAATAAAATGAAATTAAGTGAAATGATTATCTTTGGATTTGCAGTAAGTATAGATAGTTTTTCAATAGGTATAGGAATAAAAAGTATAAGCAATAATTTTTTACTTTGCTCGAGTATTTTTTCTTTAGTAAGTGGATTATTTACGTATATAGGATTAGTATTAGGTAATAAAATTAATATACTTATAGGTAAATTTGCTAGTCTTTTAGGAGGTATTACTCTTATAATATTAGGAATAATATTTAGTATATAAAAAATTGTTGAATTAAAAAAGAATACTATAGAAAATTAAATAATTTGTAAATAAGAAGTTAACTTTCTTATTTTTTTATTAAATATAAAAATTTTTAAAAAAAAATTATAATTACATGATATAATGTATATTGATAAATACACTTATTTAGGTAAAAATCATAAAATATAATAGTTTTGGAGGTACATATGAAACAAATAAAAATAAATGGAGGCAATATATTAAAAGGCACAATTAAAATAAGTGGAGCAAAAAATAGTGCAGTTGCTTTAATTCCAGCGTCAATCCTTTCAGATGATATAGTAGAAATAGATAATGTTCCAAATATTTCTGATATAGATGCATTAAATGAAATATTAGAATATTTAGGTGCAAAAGTAAGTTTAGAAAATGGACATATGACAATTGATACTAAATCAATACAAAATAAAGAGATACCAAAAGAAATATCAAATAAATTAAGAGCATCCTATTACTTTATGTCTGCACTTCTAGGAAAATATAAGCACGTTGAAATGTATTTCCCAGGTGGCTGTAAAATAGGAGCAAGACCTATAGATCAAACTTTAAAAGGTTTTGAAATATTAGGTGCTAAAATAAAAGAAGAAAATAATAAATTTACAATAGATGCAGATGAACTTGTTGGTGGTCATGTATATTTAGATATGCCAAGTGTAGGTGCTACAATAAATACAATGTTAGTTGCCACTAAAGCAAAAGGTTTAACAATAATAGAAAATGCTGCAAAAGAACCAGAAATCGTTAATGTAGCAACATTTCTAAATAATATGGGTGCCAAAATAACAGGAGCAGGGACAAGTGAGATAAGAATAAAAGGCGTAGAAAAATTAAATAGTTGTTTTACAGAAGTAATACCAGATAGGATAGAAACAGGTACGTATGTAATAGCAGGCGCACTTTTAGGAGATAATTTAAAAATTGAAAATATAATCCCTGAACATATAGAATCTTTAACACTCAAATTAAAAGAAATGGGTGTAGATATAGATATACAAAACAATTATATAATAATAAATAAGTGTGAAAAATTAAAACCAGTTAACTTAAAAACTTTAGGTTATCCAGGTTTTCCTACAGATTTACAACAACCAGTAACAGTCCTTTTGACACAATGTAATGGAGTATCTGTACTTGAGGAAACAATATATGAGAATAGATTTCAAAATGTTCCATATTTAAATGAAATGGGTGCTAATATAGATATAATAGGAAAGAAAATAAAAGTGCATGGTCCAACTAAATTATATGGTTCAAAAGTAGTAGCAACAGATCTTAGAGCAGGTGCTTGTTTAATACTTGCCGCTTTAGTTGCTAAAGGAGAAACAACTATTATGGATATAGAACATGTTCTTCGTGGTTATGAAAATATAATAGAAAAATTAACAAATGTTGGAGCTCAAGTATCATTAGAAGAAATTTAATAAGTAGAAATACTTATTATTTTTTAATTAAAATTTAATTTCAATAAAAAAGAATAGTAATACATTTAAATACATATTTTATATTAGGTGATATAGTGAAAAAAGTACTATTTTTAATACTAGTATTTTTAATAACCTTTTTAATATATTATTTTAATATAGATAAAAAAATATACTATGTATCAATTGGTGATTTTTTAGCTAATGGTATAAACAATGAAGAAAAGATAGATAATAATTATAGTGATAATATTAAAAATAAGTATAATAAAAAATTAAAAAATTATGTAAATTATTCATATATAGATGATTATAGAGTTATGGATTTAATAAATGATATAAATTATAATAAACAAGTGACATATGGAGATTTAGAATACAAGATACAAAATTTATTGATAAAAGCTAATTTACTAACACTCTCTATTGGTATGAATGATTTAATATATAAAAAAAATATAGACTATGATTATGTAGATAATTTACTTGAAGATATAGAAAATCTTTTAATACTTATAAGAAAATATAATAAGGATAAAATATATTTTTTAGGATTTTATGACATAATAAATAATGAAAGCATAATAAAATATGCAAATAAAAAACTATATAATATATGTAATAAAAATAAAATAAAATTTGTTGATATAAGTGAATTAAATAAATATATAGAAAATGGTTATCCTACAAACGAAGGATATTTATATATAACAAATCAAATAAACTTTACTAAATAAAAAAAATATTATATAATTGAATTGGGTGATAAAATGTTAGAAAGTAATAAAATTTTTTCCAAAATATTTCTTTGGATGTTTATAGGCCTCGCTATAACATTTGGAGTAGGATATTATATATCATTAAATACAAATATGCTATATAATATATTTTCAAAATATTATATATTCCTAGTAATAGCGGAACTTATTGTTGTTATAGTATTAAGTGCAAGGATTAGAAAAATGCAACCAATGACATCAAAAATATTTTTCTGTCTATATTCATTTTTGACAGGACTTACATTTTCATCAATATTTGTTGTGTATGACTTAATGTCAATAATGTATGTATTTGGTATAACAGCAATTGTAATGCTTGTATTTGGTTTAATAGGTTATTATACAAAATTAGATTTAACAAAAATATGGGTATATTTATTTATGGGATTACTTGCAGTAATAATATGTGAGATAATAAACATATTTGTAGGTAGTGAAGTGTTTGATATGGGAATAACAATTGTTTGTTTAATTATATTTATCGCATATATTGCATTTGATATTCAATCAATAAAAAAGAATATGTATATGATAGAAAATGAAGATAATTTAGCTATATATGGTGCTTTACAATTATATTTAGATTTTATTAATATATTCTTGAGATTACTACAATTATTTGGAAAAAATAAAGATTAAGTAGTCATATGATTACTTTTTTTCTTAAAATTACTTGCAAATTTATAAATAATTTGATAAACTATGTAAGTAATTAAATTTCTATGACATGTAGTTGTCATGGCGGGAGGAGAGACAAAATGAAAAAAGGTATACATCCAGAATACATTGATACAACTGTAAAATGTGCATGTGGTAATACATTTACGGTAAAATCAAATAAATCAGATCTACACTTAGAAGTTTGTAATGAATGTCATCCATTTTTTAAAGGTGGAAAAGAAGGTATTGCAGTTTCTAAAGCAGGTCGTGTAGAAAAATTCAATCGTAAATATGGATTAAATAAAGAAGCTAAATAATAGCTTTTTTTGTATATAAATTTAAGTTTAACAAATAATAAAAATGGTGATGTTATGGAAATAAACTTAAATGAATTATTAGATGTCACAGTACGTGCACTATCATCTTTAGTAACTTTATTTATAGTCACAAAAATGCTTGGTAAAAAACAAGTATCACAACTTTCTCTTTTTGACTATGTAATAGGTATATCAATAGGTAACTTTGCTGCTGAAATGACTATAAATTTAGAATCAAATGAAATAAATGGTATAATCGCAGTAATAATATTTGGGTTAGTTGCTTATATAGTTTCAATTGTTACAATGAAAAGTATAGTCTTAAGAAGATTTTTTATTGGAACTCCAACAATATTAATACAAAATGGAAAAATACTTGAAAAGAATTTAAGAAAAGTTAAATTTGATATAAATGATTTGCTTGAAGAAATAAGGAGTGCTGGATATTTTGATTTGAACGAAGTGGAGTATGCTATTATGGAGGTAAATGGTAAACTTAGTGTACTTCCAAAATCAGAATACAAACCTCTTACTCCAAAAGATATGAATATAAAAGTAAATAAAGAAAGTATATGTGCAAATATAATAATTGATAGTAAAATTATGCATAACAATTTAAAAAATATGAATAAAGATGAAAAATGGTTATTTAAAGAATTGAAAGTTAAAGGATATACTGATTTAGATAAAATATTACTTGCGACCCTTGATATTAATGAAAAATTAACCATATATGAAAAAAATAATAATATAGAATCAAAAGATGTATTTGAATAAATGTAAAAATATGTAAATAAATATACTATATAATAGAATATTGATGATTAATTTAAAAAAATTTGATATAGTATAACTAGGTGGTAATATGAAAAGACATTTTTGTGCATCTGCATTTATAATTGATCCTTATACAAAAAAAATATTATTAATAAAACATAAGAAAAATAGAAGATGGACTCAACCTGGAGGACATATGGAATATAATGAAACTCCAGAAGAAACCGCACTTCGTGAGGTCTATGAAGAGACAGGTTTAAGAGTTAGACTTTTGGGGGAAAGATTTCCTAGAGAGGATGATTTTATTAGGCCCCTTGGAATACAAAAAAATAGGAGAACAACAAATGATGGAGAAACTCATATGCATATTGATATAATATATGCAGCAGTTCCAAATGATGATAATAAAGAACAATTAAATAAATTAGAAAGTGATGATATAAAATGGTTTTCGCGCAGTGAACTTGAATATATTGATTGCTTTCCAGATATAAAAATAACAATGGATTATATACTTAAAAACATAATTAAATAGTAGAAATACTATTTTTTAATTAATCAACTTTATAAATTAAAAAGTAGTGTAGAATTCAATTAAGAAATAATAAAAAACAGAAATTTACTAAAGCAATATAAAAATTTAGTAATAAGAGTAATTATTCGATTGTGACTTGTAGTAACTTCAATTTTTTATTGTAAAACAAAAAAAAGTATGTTAAAATGTATATAAGAATAAAGAGGTGAATTGAAAGTATGAAAAAAAGTGTGAATCAAAATAAATCACAACGTAATGATGTTGATATTTTTAATGATTATTTTGAAAATATGGACTTAGATGTAGATATGCAATCTCTTTATGATTTAATGGATGATCCAAGATTAACTGATGAATATGAAAAAAGAAAGAAATTGAATAAATTAAGAACAGAAAATCATAGAAGATATCACAATATAAGAATATCAAAACTTGAAAATTTAACATATGATTTTAATTATATAATAAGGGATACATTGAATTTATATAGGGCAATTGATTCAAAAAGATTACTTGCTCATACTTACGACAAAGCAGAAAATACTAAGGTAGTATTAGATAAAATATATAGAAATTTAAACAGATTAGATAGAATAGTAAAAAATACTTTAAAAGATTTAATAAAACGAAATGATGAACTAGAAGAAAAACTAAGTTTAGATTATTTTAATACATTTGATTTAACTTCAACAGATAAAAAACTACTTACAATTATTTATAATAAACTATTATTAATAGATCCAATTGTTTCAGGAGATGCATATGATAATTTAAGTATTCAGATGAAAAGAAATAAATATATAACTGATATATTTAAAATACTTAACATAGATATAAAGGATATATGTATATCTGAAGGTGAAATATTAAAAGATATAAATGAAAAAATAAATAAAAAAATAATAGAGTATAACGATAAAATAAGATATTTACAAGATTTAATACAAGAAAATAGTAAATATTCAGATAATTTTAATAAATTTATAAATTACTTTAATTCTATGATCGCTTACGATGATACTAATTATGACAGTACAAATAATGTATATGAATTTTTATATAATGATGATAATTTAAATTTATCTATCAAAAAATATGAAGAATTATTTATAGATGAAAGAGAAAAAAATAGAAAAGAAGAAAACTTTATTTATGAAAAATTTGGTATAAAAAATTTAAAAAGTTCATTAGATTGTATTAAAAAATATTATTTTGATAATTTAGATGATGATAGTAAGAATGTTATAATACATATATCCAATAAAATTGAATCTGGTAAGTATAATTTAGAACAAATAGAAACTGCATTTGGTGTAATAGTTAAGGATATATGGAAAAAAACAATTACTGATGTTTATTATTACAATCCAAAAGAAGATTATTGTTTCTTATGTTCTAATAATCAATTTATAGATACAAAGTATCAAACAATATTAATAACTAAAAAAGTACTTAATATGGTTGATAACTATTATGGTTATCAAATAGGTTTTATATGTAGTTATAATGATAATTTATTATACATGACAGATAATGAAGATATAAATACAGTTAATTATAATGATTTATCTAATTTAAAAACACCTATTCAAGTAGAACAAGAATTTGTTAATTATGGTATATGTAATAGGATAGCGCTCGATGGAAGTAAAACAACTTTTGATGCAGTTTATTATATAAATGATGGTAATAAAGAAAAATATATTCAGGCAATGAAACTTGCTAATACATATAAATTGCCTTTGTTAGTGTTAGAAAAAGACAACTGATTTTGTCTTTTTCTTGTTTAATTTATTAAAAAATAGTATAATTATAAAAGGTAGGTGAGTTATGAAAAAAAATACATTCATGGAAGGCGCAATACTTGCAACTATTGGAATTATAATTGTAAAAGTAATAGGACTTATATATGTTATTCCATTTAATGCTTTAATAGGAGATCAGGGTGGGGCACTATATGGTTATGCATACAATATATATCAACTATTTTTATCAATATCAAGTGCAGGATTTCCTTTTGCAATAAGTAAATTAACAAGTGAATTTAAAGCCCGTAATAATGATTTGGCGGTTAGAGAAACATATAGATTATCAACTAAAATAATTATGTTAATATCAATAGTAATTTTTGCACTTTTATTTATTTTCGCACCTCAAATAGGAAAACTTATAGTAGGAAATAATACAGGAGGAAATACGTATAGTGATATTGCATTTGTAATAAGGATGGTTTCATTTGCAATTTTAGTAGTACCATTTTTGAGTGTTACAAAAGGCTTTTTACAAGGTCATAAATATATAGGACCAACAAGTGTAAGTCAAATAATAGAACAGATAGTAAGAGTAATAATAATACTTTTAGGAAGTTTTCTCGCACTTAAAGTATTCAATACTGATATGAAAACAGCAGTAGGTATAGCAGTTAGTGGAGCATTCTTTGGTGGTTTAATCGCATACATTTATCTAAAAATAAAGATAAAAAAATCTGGTCTTTTAGAAAAAATACCAAAGCAAAAAGAACAGGTAATAGAAAAAAAAGATATAATCAAAAAAATATTAAAGTACTCAATTCCATTTATTATAATAAGTTTGCTTTATAATTTATATAATACAATAGATATGATACTTGTATCACGTACAATGAGTGATATATTACATTATCCAATGGTAACAGTAGAATCAGTAGTAAGTGTATTTACAACATGGGGAGTAAAATTAAATAATATAATAATTGCAGTAATAACTGGAATTATAACAAGTTTAATACCTAATATAGTAAGTAGTTATACTAAAGGTGATAAAAAGGATGTAGATGATAAATTTAATAAAGCACTTCAATGTGTATTATTTATAATGGTACCATCGACATTATTTTTATCATTCTTAGCCCAACCAGTTTGGAATTTATTTTATGGTAATAATTTTTATGGACCAGAAGTTTATAAAGTTTATGTATTTTCCGCACTTTTTGGTGGATTCTACTCAATAGTAGTAAATACACTTCAAGGAATAAACAAATATAAATTAGTAATAATAACAGTATTTATTGGACTTATTTTAAACACAGTACTTGATGTACCACTAATGTTACTTGTAGAAAAACTAGGATATCAAGTAAGTCATGGAGCAGTGTATGCTGCAATTATAGGATATTCAACATCAGTTATAATTGCTTTAATAATGTTACATAAAAAATATGGATTTAATTTCACTGATACGAAAAAAAGGTTGCCAAAATATGTTATATCTTGGTTAGTATTTGAAATAATAATAGTATTATTAAAATTAGTAATACCAACAAATTTAGAGGGAAGATTAATACAAATACCAATACTATTAGGATATGGATTAATTAGTTTTGGTATATATATATTAATTAACTATAAAAATGGTAATTTAAAAAATTTAATTGAAATGAGGAAAAAACGTGAAAATAGGAATAGCAAATGATCATAGAGGATATGAAGCAAAACAAAAACTTACAAAATTTTTAATTGATTTAGGATATAATGTAATAAACTATGGTACTGATTCTTTAGATAGAGTAGATTACACTAAATATGGTTTTTTATTAGGAGAAAAAGTAGCAAGTCATGAAGTTGACTATGGTATAGCAATTTGTGGTAGTGCGATAGGTATTTCAATAGCGTGTAATAAGGTAAAAGGTATAAGATGTGGTAAAGTCAATACTGTAGAAGAAGCAATACATGGTAAGGAAAAAGATTTCATAAATGTAATTGCAATATCTGGAGAATCTGATATAGAAGAAAATAAAAAAATAGTAAAAGCTTTTTTGGATTCAAAAGAAGATATGACTGATCCAGTATATAAAAATAGAATAGATCAAATAATAGAGTACGAAAATGATTAAGGCGGGTCTTTATATAATAATATTACCTTTTACAATATGGATGATGGAAGGATTAGATTTAAATAAAATCTTTAAACAAGGTAGAGTAGTACAAGCAAGAGTTTTATATTTAATGTTTGCTATCGCACTTACTTATTTAATGGTTAACTTTTTATATGATTTCTTTATAAGTACAAAAATATTATAGTAGTATGTTTTACAAGGAGGAAAAAAACTTGATAAAAAAAATACTACTTTTTTCATTATTAATAGTATTGATTCCATTCATAATAGTAACACTTTTTCTAAGTGATGATGAAATAACATTTAACTTTTCAAGTAATAGTATAGTTAGAGTATATAGGGAATCTAAAGATATAATAGATGAAATTCCACTTGAAGAATACGTAGTAGGAGTACTTGCTGGAGAGATGCCAGTAGATTTTGAACTTGAAGCTTTGAAAGCACAAGCAGTTGCTGCACGATCTTATGTAATGACTAAAATACAAGAAAATTATAAAAAAGATTATGATGTAGTAGACACAGTAACAAATCAGGTTTATTTAGATAAAGAATATTTAAAATCAGTTTGGAAAGACTCATATATAGATAATATAAACAAATTAAAAATGGCAGTAATATCAACAAAAGGTGAATATCTTTCATATAATGGTAAAGTTGCAAATGCATTATTTTTTTCAACTTCATCAGGGGTAACCGAAAACTGTGAGGATGTATTCGATGCTAAAGTAGAATATTTAAAAAGTGTAGATAGTCACTGGGATACAACATCACCTGTTTATAGTACAACGAGCACATTCACTTTTAATGATTTTTACAATAAATTAGGTTTACCATATTCAGAAAAATTAAATATAAAAATAATAAATAAAATATATACAGGCAGAATAATGAAAATAAGTATAAATAATAAAGAATTTACTGGTGATGATGTTAGATTTAAATTGGGACTTAGATCTGCATATTTTGAAATAACACAAGAACAGGGAAAAGTTATAATTACTTGTAAGGGATTTGGTCATGGTGTTGGAATGAGTCAGTATGGAGCAAATGGCATGGCAAAAGAAGGTTATAATTATCAAGATATATTAACACACTACTATACTAATATAGAAATAGAAAACTATAATGATTAAAAAGTAATATGGGAGTAAGTAAAAATAAAAAGTTTATTGCACAAATAATTGATAAAATTTAAAAAATATAGTAAACTATCATAAGAAAGAAGTGAAATTATGAGTTTAACAGCAGGTATAGTAGGACTACCAAATGTAGGAAAAAGTACATTATTTAATGCAATAACAAAAAAGAATATATTAGCAGCTAACTATCCTTTTGCAACCATTGATCCAAATGTAGGAGTAGTAGTTGTACCAGATGAAAGATTAGATTTTTTAAATAAACTATATAATCCTAAAAGTTTAGTACCTACAACATTTGAATTTACCGATATAGCTGGACTTGTTAAAGGTGCATCTCTTGGAGAAGGTTTAGGTAATAAATTTTTATCACATATAAGAGAAGTAGATGCTATATGTGAAGTAGTTAGATGTTTTGAAAATAATGACATAATACATGTAGAAAATAGTGTAGACCCAATTCGTGATATAGAAATAATAGAAGTAGAATTAATACTATCCGATTTAGAAGTAGTAGAAAATAGATTTAATAAAATAGGTAAAAAAGCTACAATGTCAAAAGATAAAGAAGTACAAAAAGAAGCTTATATATTAACTAAATTAAAAGAAGCATTAGAAAAAAATATACCTATTAGAAGATTGGAACTTACAGATGATGAAAAACTATATATAAAACCATTTAATTTACTTACAAGTAAACCAATTATATATGTGGCAAATGTTTCAGAAGATGATTTACTTACAAAAAATAATAAATATATAGAAAAAGTTAGAGAGTATGCGAAAAAAGATAATGCACAGGTAGTTGTAGTGTGCGCTAAAGTAGAAGCAGATTTAAGTGAGATGGATTCAAATGAAAAAGAGGAATTCCTACATGAACTTGGAATAGATATGAGTGGTATAGATAAACTTATTAATGCTTCTTATAGTTTGCTTGGGCTTAAAACATTTTTTACCGCTGGAGAAGATGAATGCAGAGCTTGGACATTTAAAACTGGTATGAAAGCACCTAAATGTGCTGGAATAATACATACAGATTTTGAAAAAGGATTTATAAAAGCAGAAATAATGAGTTATGAAGATTTAAAAAACTGTGGTAGCGAAAAAGCAGTAAAAGAAGCAGGTAAAATGAGACTTGAAGGAAAAGATTATATAATGCAAGATGGAGATATTTGCTACTTTAGATTTAATGTTTAATAAATATTGTAACTATAAAATCAATTATCATTGATATTATAAATATGTAAGTAAGATATTTCGGTATCTTACTTATTATTTTATCGAAAATTGGTTTAATAAAATATATAAGTATAATACTACTAAGCCCCCATATTAAAGACATCTCTATTGATGTATACTTACCAATATTAAATTTATGATTAGTATAATCCCAAATTTCAGTATTGAAAATAAGTTTAATAGTATATCCACCAATAACCTCTAACATAGATAAAATAATTGCGCTACATATAAATAATAAAATTATTTTAGTAATTTTTTTAAACTTATATTTACTTAGAAAACTATTAATAAATAGAATAATAACAGACCCAAATCCATATATGGGAGTCCAACTTCCAAAAAGTATACCACTTTCTCCATTAGAATAGAAAAAACATTCTATCATGTGACCTAGTATAGACATTATGAAAAAATAATTTAAATAATACATAATATTCACCTTTATTAATATGGTAAATATTAGTAAAAATATGTAGCAACAATCATAATCTACATAATTATAATTAGTATCAATAATAAATTCCAATTAAGTAAACATTTTTAAATGTGAATAATAGTTTTTTATTTGAATATATAATTAAATATAGCAAAATATAGTTTACAAACTAAAAAAAGTTTGCTATAATCAAAAACGAGTAAGAAATTTACTCCTTGCTCGAGAGAGCCAAAGACCATAAGGAGGTGTGAAGATGAGAAATTATGAAATTATGTTCATAGTAAAACCAACATTGGGAGAAGATGAAATAAAAAAAGTAGCATCTAATTTCCAGAAAACATTAGAAACTAACGGAGCAAAAGTAACTAGTGTTGATGCTTGGGGACAAAAAACTTTAGCATACGATATAAAAGTTGGAAACGATACTTATAAAAGTGGATATTACTTTGTAATTGACATTGAAGCAAATGATGATAAAGCTGTTAAAGAGTTTGATCGTTTAGCTTTAATAAGTAATGATATTATTAGACATATAATAATAAATAAAGAAAATTAAGAGGTGTATCTATGAATAAAGTAATGTTAATAGGAAGATTAACTGCAAAACCAGAACTACGTTATACTGCTAGTAATACAGCTTATTTAAGATTTTCAATTGCTGTAAATAGAAATTTTACAGGTGCAGATGGTAAAAGAGAAGCTGATTTTATAAATGTAGTAGCGTGGCGTAAACAAGCTGAAACAATAGCTAAATATTTCGATAAGGGTAATTTAATTGCTCTTGATGGAAGAATTCAAACAGGAAATTATGATGACAAAGATGGAAACAAAAGAACTTCATTTGATGTTGTGTTAGAAAATTTTGAATTTGTTGAAAGTAAAGCTGCTAGAGAAGCATCAACAAATGGTTCTTATAACGTTCCAATGGAAGAACCAACACCATATGATTATGAAGATTCAAGTAGTAGTGAGGTAAATGTAGAAAATGATCCATTTGCTGAACTTGGTGAAAGCGTTTCTATTGATGATAATTTCCTAGATTAATAGGAGGAATAAATTATGGCAGAATTTTATAGAAAAAAGAAAAAAGTATGTCAAATGTGCGCTGGAAAAGAAGTTGATTACAAAAATATAGAAGTAATAAAAAAATATGTAAGTCAAGATAAAGGTAAAATATTACCAAGAAGAATTACTGGTGCATGTGCTAAACATCAAAGACATATAGCTACACAAGTTAAATATGCTAGACATATGGCTTTGATACCATTCGTTAAATAAGATTTTTATCTTATTTTTTTCTTGCTTTTTACTTTTAAAGATGTTATTATATCAAGCAAAAGAAGTGATATTATGAAAACAATTAATATATCTAATAAAACTTTAAGAAAACTGGATACATATGAAATAAGGGAAATAAATAATTTTGAAGCGAAACTTTATCTTTTACCTGGAAAAGATAAATGGCATAAAACAATGAACTTAGTTAAAATATTTTATAATACATTAGGCTCTACTTTTAGTAATAAAATGTACACAATAAATGAATTAATTGAAAATAGCGAGACAATTAACATAGAAGAAATTTCTATGCCAAAAAAATTAGTTATAATAAATGGAGAAGTTTCTGGTTACACACAATCTTTTATAGAAAACAGAAATTTTAAATTAATATTAGACGATCCAAATGTATCATGGATAGAAAAAAAGAATATGTTTAAACAAATTGGCGAAATATTAGATAGAATGAAAAAAATAAGAGAAAATACTAATGTAAAAGATTTCTTTTTAAATGATATGCATGAAGCAAATTTCATATTAAATACCGAAACTCAAAAAATTAATGTAGTTGATATAGATAGTTGTAAAATAAATGGGAATAGGCCGTTTGCTTCAAAATATTTAACTCCATTTTCTAATATATCTACTATGCCATTTAAATATATTCAAAACCATGATATTAATTTTAATGGTTATGTTGTAGCAAATGAAAATAGTGATTATTATTGTTACGTTATAATGGTATTAAATTTCTTATATGGAGAAAATATATCAGGTATGAAAACACCAGAATTTTATTTATATTTAAATTATCTTAGAAGTATAGGATTGTCTTATAAATTACTTGATAGAATTTCAAAAATATATGAATATGGCGATAATGAAAATATAAAAGATTACTTAGATTATATAACAGGTGACATAATACATAAATCTAAGAAAAAATGTTTTGAATTGAGAAGTAAATAATTATTTAAAATTATTAAATATATTATTTATTTCTTTTTTTATATTATCTGATGATTGTTTTAAATTGTTATCATTAATAATATGAGAATTATATTCATTACTTGTATTATTTCTATTATTTAATAATTGTTGCTGCCCAGAATTAGTAGTCATAGTCTGTCCTATTAACATAAACCATCCACCCAAAGCATTTTGCTCAGCAGGAGTAAGACCATCACAAAGAAGTAATCCTAAAAGAAATGCAGAAGTTGAAAATGCAGAAGCAGGGATATTAGGCACTAATTTCATAGTATCACCTATATAATTATATTAATCTTGAATAAAAAAATAGAAATTTTGTAAATCAATTTCTAAAAATTGTAAAGCATTGATAAAAATTACTAAAAAATAATACTTAATATGATATAATTGAAATATAAAATAACATGTGTAACTATTAATAATAGAAAGGATGTTTTTAATATGATTATTGATGATACTAAATTACTAGAGCAATTATTGGGTGCTGAAAACGTTAATTTTCCAGATGGGTCATTTGATAAGTTAGATTTAAGTAATCAAGACATACTAAATGAATTAGCTAAAATAAAAAGGATAGATATCTCTTTTTTTCCAAGAGATGACATTGAAAATACTATTAATCAATTATGCAATTTAATTGCTTACTGTCCTAATCTTGAATTTGTCAGAATTTCATCTGCAAATAATTTAGATTCTAAAAAATTTAGTATTAATAAATTAATAGATGTATTAGTCAAACATAATGTTAAACAAGTTAGTATATCTGATTTTAATTATGATTATTTATCTTTATGTACTAAATTATTATCATCAGATAATGAAACAATTGTAAGATTAGATAAAATTAATGATCCTATAAGTGATTTTTCATATATATTTGGTGAAAAAAAATTAAGGGAAAAATTAAAATTTACAAATCACTCGAACAAGGAATTAGAAGATTTATATAATCAATTGAATTTTGGCAGAATATCATTGAAAGATTATGAAAAATATAAAGATTTTTTAATCAATTATGAAAATTTATATATATCTATTGGAAATGTAAGTGATTTGGATTTAAATAAATTAGAAAGTATTAAAAAAGATAATCATATAAAAGGTATTCATATAAGATGTGGTTATAATAATAGTGTTCAATACTATTCTATTGAAGAATATGAAAATATTAGAAAAGTTATCGATAATATAGTTCGAATGATTAAATTACCAAAAATTGATGATCCAAATAGAGATAAATTAATATTTGCTCAAATATATAAAATATTAGGGAAAAATATAAGATATGACCATTATGCTATAAGTGACGAAGGAGAAAAAGATGAAATTTTATCTTATAATTGTCGTAATTTAAAAAACGGGCTATTAGGCGTTAATAGAAATGGTAAAAAAGAATTTTTAACTGTGTGCGCAGGTTATGCTACTATATTACAAAATTTATGTGCATGTTTCAATATAAAATGTGATTATATATCTTCTCATTCAAAGGAAATAGTGACTCCAGGAGTTCTTCATTTAGGATCAACAAAGTACGAAAATGGGACAACAGATCCAAAGGGTCACGCTTATAATGCTGTATATTTAGATGGCCAACCATATTTGTGTGATTTAACATGGGATGCAAATCAAATGAAATTAGATGGGCTTGCCCAACACTTTTTAAAATCTTATGAAGATTTTTGCGAAAGTCATAAAGATGAAGGATTTTCGAGTGATAATGTAGAAATTACAACTCAAAGCGGAGAAGTTAAACGCTCTTTAGATCCAAAATCATTTGACTGTTTTTACCCAATTGAAAAACAAACAGAACTTTTTGGTATGGTTGCCAAGGGAAATATTGATGAGATGATTAGTGAAGGATATCTTGCTGATTTTGCTTCAAAAAATATTGAATATATAAAGCAAGTTAAAGGTAAAGTTGGAATGTCAGACTATCTAAGTCTAATTAAATCAGTTCGTTCTTTGGAAAAATATATGCAATCACTTAAATTTAAAGAAGACGCTAGCAAAGGCGAAGCAATAGGTGAAATTAGAAAAATTACTGATGATAATGGAAATGTATTAGGTGAAAAATGTTTTTCATTTTACCCTGGATCTAGTGATTTACCTGTTGATGATGCTATTGCCGAAGTAAATGAAATGGAGGAAAGACAATGGAAAATGAGATAAAAATTAAGGAAGCTTTTACCGAAACTTTTATTATTTTAAATGAGTTAGGTTTATATAATAGACTTCCAAATGAATTTAAAAAAGTTATAGAATTAAATTATGATGTTAATTATAAATTTTCTTTTAATAAAACTGCTCCTCTTTTCAATCAAATAAATAA
>CANRPA010000011.1 GCA_947632395.1 uncultured Bacilli bacterium
TTTGGTATTAGTAAGTTTGTAACGATATCTAGTAAATTCTCTTAAGATACGAAAATCTTTAGATGGAATATAAGAAGAACGAACTAATCCCATTTTAAACAAGTCTGCAATCCATTTTGCATCCTTGTTATCGTCTTTCTCACCTTTAATAGCTTTAACCCATTTAGGATTAGCAACGACGACATTAGAAATAAAACCTTCTAATGCATTGTATACAGGGACATAATACTTGCCGGTAGATTCCATGCATACGTTAAAACAATCGTTTTCAATAAGCCAATTTCTAAAACGGATTAAATCATTATTAAAGGTAGAAAAACGTTTTCTTAAGTATTTAGGTGTTTGGTAAGTTGAGTCACAAATGACAGCAACAATAAAAGATTTGTGCACATCAACACCACATGCTTTTTGATAAATAACTTCCATAAATAAAAACTTCCTTTCAAAAAATTTTTGAAGGAGTGAGTTGTCTATGTGATTAACACTAAGAATTAACTAAAGTCAAAGATTAGTCTACAGCCTTAAAGGACTACTTATGTGTGCTTGAAACAATCACATTTGCACTGGTTTTTATGCTGATTTAATTCCAAGAGTTACAGAAAGTCTGCAACTCACCTCACCGTGCTTTGTAGTACACACTCCTTCAAGGTTGATATTATAAATATAAAATAAATTTTGTTCAAGTTTTCATGACTATGTGTGCCTTGAACGAAGTGAAAGGAATGTGTGGTTATTATGAAAATACCACAAGAGATAAGCACTTTATCTACTTATGATTTATTAATACAATCACCATCGCTTATAGTTAAAAAGAATAATAAAAAATATACTCTGGATAATATTCAAACGTTATACTTGTATCCATTATCAATATTTGATTATATTAGTAATTTGGATAATCAAGATATTATTAAACTAACATTTTTATCATTAGATAGAGATATAGATTATGATTTCTTATTTATGAACTATTTTAAAAAGTTAAAGAATGTTGAGTTTATAATTGACCATTCATATTTAGATAAAATAGATATTCTTAAAAATTTAATTATATTATTATATAATAATAATATAAAAATAACATTAACTATTAATAATTTGTTAGAAGTTAAAGATTTACTGAAAGATTATTACGGAAAGATAACTTACTTTAAAATATATATGTTAAACTTGATTAATAAAGATAATGAATCAAATTTTTATAAATACTTGAGTATGATATCTAATAATAGTTCAGGGTTAATACACGTAAAGACATATATAAGTATTGATGAATATCTTTATTACGAAGATACTTTAAAGCAATTAAAAAAAATAGGTGTAGATGTATTTCAAGTATCTAAAGAACTAATTCCATTAAATAAGAAAAACATAAATTTAGATTGTAGTATTGAAAAGCATATAAGAATTTTAGAAAAAAAATATAATAAATTTAATACTACGTTTATAAGCGTTAAAGATTTATCAACATTATATTACCCACGCTTTGAATTAGATGAACGCAATAAGAAAAAATGCTATGCATGTTTAATGAAACCATATATAGATGGTAAATATCTTATTCCATGTAAGGTAAATAAAATAATAAATAATGAAGATAAATATGGAACTCCTTTAGAAAGTATATATAAATATAAAGACAAAATTAAAAATATTGGTGATACATGCTCTGATTGTGCTTCTATATTTGAAAATGATTCATTAGGTAGTATTTCAGAGTTGTCAAATGGTGTTTCAATAGAAATGGAGTTACTATGATAGAATTAATTGGAAAAAATGGTTCTGGTAAAACTTTTATTGCAAATGAATTAGGGAAACGTGGTTACGAAAAAGTGGTTGGCTATACAACTAGACCAATGCGTGAGAATGAAATTAATAAAGTAGATTATAATTTTATAACAAAACGTGAATTTGAATATATGCTTGATAATAATCAATTTATAGACTACAAAGTTAGAAATGGTAATTATTATGGCATTAGTGGAAATGGCATAACCAATTCTTCTATAATTACTTCAGGTAATTCAAATTTAATAGCAAAGACAACTGGATTTGATGTTTATAAAATATATTTAGATGCTAATCTAGAGACGAGATATGCAAGAATGGTTAAGAGAAATCCAGAAGATAATCTGTTTGACAGGATTCATTCGGAAAACTTTTCCTTTTTAGATAATTTTCAAGCATTATTCATTGATAATAATATTGATAATATATCTATTATTGATCATATTGAAAGTGTGATTAAAGATGGTGTTATTTCTCAAACTATTTTAAAAGATAATAAACATTTTATCCAAAAGAAAGTTTATGAATATGAATTAACTGATCATAAAAATCAAAATATTATATTGGATATTTTAGAATATGAAGAATATATACTTAGAAATTTATCATTAATAAATGGTGTTGATAAAGAAAAAATGTATTATAGATTAATTAGAGAATATTTAGATAGGTTAAAAATAGAATATGAAGAAAATTCAAAAAAAATCTTAGTATTAAGTAATAGGGGAGTATATAATTTAGATTATAAGGAGAGATAAATATGAAGATATTATTTATATCAGATATACATGGTATTAATATTAATTTAAAAAAAATAGAAAAAATTATTGAAAAAGAAGGAATAGATAAATTAGTAGTTCTTGGTGATTTATATTATGCCGGTCCTACGTATAATCAAAAGTATGAAGTTAATAGTATGAATGTTAAAGATACATTAACTAAATATTCAGATAAAATTATTTGTTTAAAAGGTAATTGTGATTCAGACGTTGATATTAAAGCAAGTGATTTTCCAATTTGTAATAATTTAGCTTTAATATGTGTAGATGGGCTAGATATTTATTTAACTCATGGTAATGAATATAATTTAGAAAAGAATAGAAAATTTAACAGAAAAGGTATATTGGTATATGGTCATGAACACATACCTTATATAAAAAAAGAAAAAGATATGGTATATATCAATGTTGGTTCAATATCTATACCTAAAGAAAACAATAATCCTACATATATGATGTATGAAAATAGAAAATTTACTATTTATGATATAGAAGAAAATATATTTGATAGTATAGAAATATAAATATAAATATAAATATAAATTAATTTTTAAGGGGGCTAATATGGAACAATTAGAAGACAAATATAAAAATGATAAATATGATCGTTCACTATATATTCCGAAGGGATATATATTACCAGATGGTAGTCAATTAACAAAATCTTATGCAAGATTACATGAAGATATGGCAAAAAGGTTTATAGAAGAAAATTATAAATATACATTTGCTAATGATATTATCAAGGATCCTAAAGATTTTATGCTAATGAGAGTTGGTGCATTACAAGTAATGTCGTGTGGTTTACCAATATTATTACATTGCGATGAAAAATTGAGTAAAGAAATTGAAGCAGCTATTGTTTCGTATTTAAGTTATGACTGGAAAGAAATGATAATTGAAAATCCATATGCTAATTATTTTAATTATATGAGATATCGATTGTTTGAAGGTACTGGATTAAGCATAGGAGATGATAAATATGAGGAAAAGATTGCTAACAAAAAAATACTTAAGAGACGTTAAGGAGTATATAATAAAGATTACTAAAGATAATGATGCATATGTTTGTGTAAAAGAAATAATTGATACGGAAAAACCATTTAGTATATCAACGGGGTTGTGTTTAGTTAATAATGGTTATCATATTGTTGAAATATTGCCAATGAATGAAAAATTTTGTGTTAGAACTTTCTTGAATGAAAAAAATGAGATTTTGCAAAAGTATATAGATGTTTCTTTAGGTAATGGTATTGATGAAGAAACTAATATTCCTTATTATGATGATATATTTTTAGATATTATTATAAATGGTGATGAGGTATATGTAGATGACAAGGATGAATTAGAAAAAGCATATAAAAATAATGAAATTACTGAAGAAAACTATCACGAAGCAAATACAATTTGTAATCAATTATTATCTGAGCTAAGTACAAATAAATATATAATTAAAGATGTGAGAGAGTATTTATGAAAGAATTTTCGAGCAAGACATATTTAAAAGATGTTACAAATTTTGAATTAGAGATCTATTGTAAAAATGATGAATATTATTTAGCTATTAAGAAAGTATTAAACATAAAATCACCATTTATTTTAAATGAAATGGGACATGATATTAAATTATTAGATAATAATTATTATATTATAGAATATATACCATGTAATAAAAATTATTTTTGTAGACTTTTTGTCGATGAAAATGGAGAAATAAAAGAGTATTATTATCAATTTACTGAAAAACAAGGAATAGAAAATTCCATTCCGTATTATAAAAAAATAAATGTAGCATATGTTAAAACACAATTTGGCGAAAAAATATATTCACCTAATAATTCTAATATTTCTAAAGAAGTATTAGAAATGATAAAACAAAATAAATTAAATTTTAATTTAAATTATAAAGAATATTTATGGTAAAGGGAGAAAAATATGGAAATAGTAGTAGGAAAAGAAAATGAAATATATAAATTAGGTTCATTATCATTAGAAAAAATTGATAATGAATTTGTAAAAAAAGGTATGAAGGATTTGTCATACAAAGAAAGATTAATGAAAGCAAAAAGCTTAGTTTTAATAGAAAAGAAAACTAATAAAGTTATATTTCAATTGAATTTAATTCATAATCAACACTTTTATCCTCTAAGCATATTAGATTATGCTAATATGATGAAAAAATATATTAGTAAAGAAATAACTGATTTACCAATTATGTCATTAGATTCTCATGATTATAATTTTTGTGACTTTCATTGTAAAGATTGTTTAGCAGTTGATACGCGTGAGTGGGCTAAGAAAAATATTGGTTTTACTTCATTTGATATTGACCATTATGAAAATGTATTAAAAGAAATAGCTAGATATTCTAAGAAAAGGGGATTGGATAGCATAAGATTTGAAATGTCTGGTGAAGGGAATCCTGATATGTATCCTTATAGGGCGCGTATTATTAAATATGCTGCTACAGAATGTAATATGAAACCTGTTTATATAAGTACTGGTAGTAGACTAGATGAAGAAACAATTGATGCATTGGCTAAATACGCTTATTATATTAGAATTAGCATGCCTGGTATAAATGAAGAAGCATACGAAAAGTATTCTTATCAATTAGGAAAAAAGGAAACTAGATATACATATAAGAAATCTTTAGAAATGTTAAAAAAATTAGTTGCAAAAAGAAAAGAATATGGTCGTGAGGGAGAACTTATGATAGGTGCAAGAACTTGTATGAGACCAGAAAATGCCGGCAGTTATTTAACATCTGCTAAAGAACTAGCCGATATTGGTGTTGATAGTTTTCAAATAGTTAAAATATTAATTCCTATAGGTGATGATATTACTAAATATAAATTATCTGAGAAAACAATTGAAGAATTAACATTCTTGAGAAAAAATTATAATGATATAGGTTTAATGCACGTACAAATACCTAGTAATTTGGATTATACTTACTATGATCGCAAAATTGAAGATTCGAATAAACCAAGTCAGTGCTATAGTTCTCTTGTATCACCAATTTTATATGGTCCAAATTTAATTGTTTGTACACACTGGGAAAAAATAAAAGATATTGAAAATTCACATTATGGTTGTATTAAAGGTAAAGAAAATGAATTGGAAGAAGTTATGATGGGAGAAAGAGCAAAAAGAATTAGAAGTCAAGTGCCAGAAAGATGTTCTTCATGCTGTGCTATATATGATAATCAAATGCTTGAAATGATTAGGGCTCAATTATCATTAGTTAATGATATTAATGATGTTGAATTCTACTTAACTTATTAGGCTGAATATGTATAGTTTCAATATTATATTAACTAATTTATGTAATGCTCATTGTTCACATTGTTATATGAAAACTAATGAAAATCCTAAAACATTATCTTTTGAAAAAATTGATTTGTTAGTGGATAAATTACCTATTAATACAAAGACTATTGTAATCACAGGTGGAGAAATATTCACAGCTAGTAGTGAATTAGAATATTTTTTAAATAAGATTAATAATAAATTTAATAGAATTCAAATTGGATTAGAATCAAATGGTATATATTTATACACTCATAATGCATTGGAAATTTTAAAACATTTAAAAGAATTGAATGTTGATTTTATAAGATTTTCTGATGACCCTTTTCATGAAACAGGTGGAGTTGATTTGTATAAAGTTAGAAAATTAAAAGAATTAGAATCTAATGATACTCCAAAAATTAAATATTTAGTACAAACTAAAGCACTGTCAATTGGAAAAGCAGAGCAATTAAAAGAAGAAGAAAAATCTAAACCTTGTTGCATGAATACCAAAGATAGTGAAAAAAATCCATATATATTTATGGATATTACTGGTGATATGTATTTATGTGCGTGGAAAAGTGGAAAAAAAGTTGGAAACATTTTTACTGATAACTTTTTAAAAATAGAAGAAAATTTAAATGAAAAGGTAAATCACTGCATATTAACTGGCAATATACTAGATGCAATAAGTATCTATACTAATGATAATAGAGAAATTGTAAAAAATAATATTGATGCTATTGGTGAATGTAATGCTTGTATTAAGGCATTTATAAAAAGGATGTGAATTATATGAATGAAGATAAATTTACAAAAAAGTCTTGTATATATGATAAGTATAGACCAAACTATCCAGCAAGTTTAATTGAATATTTATATACTAAAGAAGGATTTAATGAAAAATCGAAAATTGCTGATGTAGGAGCTGGAACAGGTATTTTTAGTGAACAACTTCTTAAACAAGGCTCACAAGTTATATTAGTTGAACCAAACGTTGGCATGTTGGAAGAAGCTAGAAAAAAATTGTGTAATTATAAAAATGCATATTTTTTATCATCTAGCGCAGAGAAGATTGAACTATCATCACATTCATTAGATTATATTACTGTGGCTCAAGCATTCCATTGGTTTAATTTAAAAAAATTTAAATCTGAATGCAAAAGACTATTAGTAGATGATGGTAAAGTTTTACTTACATGGAATATTACTGATAGTGAGAGCAAAGTTATTCAAGATTTAGCATATTTAAATAAGTTATATCTAGGTAGTTGTTATAACACAAGAGACAAAGAAGATTTGAAATATTATTTAAAATTTTTTAAAGAATATGTTTTAAATTATTTTGATAATGATTTAGAATTAAATATAGATCAATTTATAGGTAGATGTTTATCTCGCTCTTATAGTCCCAGTGAGAATGACGATATTTATGATGAATATATAGATGGATTAAAATCTATTTTCTATGATAATAGTAAAGAAGGTAAAATAATTATTAAAAATAAAACAAGAAGTATGATAGGAATGGTAAAGTAGTATGGAAAATATAAAATATAGTATTTTAGTTCCTTTGTATAATAAAAAAGAATACTTAATTAAATATTTTTCAAAAATTGTTAAACAGTCATTTGATAATTATGAAATTGTTGTTGTAGATGACGCATCTACGGATGGATCGTATGAATATTTAAAAGATTCTTATAAAAACATTAATTTAATAAGAAATAGTGAAAATCATGGCTTAGGCTATACAAGAAATGTATTAATACATAATGCCAAAGGAAAATATCTAATATTTGTTGATCCAGATGATTATATTGAAACTGATTTATTGTCGGAAATAGATAAAGAAATAGAAGATGTTGACATTTTAAGATTTCAAAATGTAATTGAACCTATGACACCTAATAGAATAGAACAAGAAATGGGTAAAGATAAATATCGATATGGATGCAACCCGGTTGAAAATATAACCGGAGAAGAAGCATTGCTAAAATGGTGTTTAGGAGAAAGAAATATAAATACTTTCCCATGGACATATGTAATAAAAAAAGACTTATATAATGGTGTTTATTATCCAGAATTAAATAATTTAGAAGATTTTGCTATTACACCATATTTAATAGCTAAAGCTAAAAAAATAAAAGCTATAACTTATGTTGGGTATCACTATCTATTATACGACAATTCGCTTTCTAGCAATGATAATAATTTATCAAGTAAAGTTAAAAAATTACAGACATTATATGATGTTGTTCAATTAGCTATTATTAATATAAGTAGTACTAATATTAGTAATGAGTCAAAAAAAATTTATATCGATGATGTAATTAATAGATATAATATTCGTAAGGCAAAACTTGATAATTTATTGGAAAGTAATAAGGTGAAAAAATGATATATGTAGTTACTCATAAAGATATTTCATTAAAATTACCTGAAAATTACAAAATAATTGGAGTAGGAAATAATAGTATTATTAATGAAGATTTGCATGACAATACTGGTGATAATATATCTTCTAAAAATAAAAACTATTGTGAATTAACTGCTTTATATTGGCTATGGAAAAATTCTAATGATGATATTGTTGGTTTAGAACATTATCGCAGAATGTTTTTAAATGATAATATAAATGAAATAGGATTACTAAGTGAAGAGGAAATTTTATCAATTATGAGCAAGTATGATATTATTGTGCCGTCGTTATTTAATAATAATACAAGAACAGTTTATCAACATTATGTGGAAGCTCATAAAAAAAGAGACCTTGATTTAGTTCAAAATATAATGAATAGTAAATATCCTGAATATACTAGTTCATTTAATCATGTTATGAATAGTAAATATGAATATGGATTTAATATGTTTATAACTAGGAAAGAAATATTAGATGAATATTCTAAATGGTTATTTGATATTTTGTTTACATTAGAAGATAAAATAGACATAGCCGAATATGATGAATATCAAAAAAGAGTATATGGCTTTTTATCTGAAAGATTATTTAATGTGTGGATACAACATAAAAAATATATTATTAAAGAAAATGTTATAGCTAATATTATGTATTCGAAAGAAAAAATATTAGCCAAAAAAGCAAGTAAATTATCGAATAAGATTGTCTAATTCTTAAGTCGTATTGAAAACGGATTAATTCGTACTGAAAACGGACTGAATTTGACTTGAATTAGTTTTGTCAAGTGATATAATATAGTAAAATATGTGATAACTATGAAAAAAACTCACATATTTTTTTATGTCATAAATTGAGCAAAGAATGACATAAATTGGACATGAAATGAGCTTGACTTGTGTTTATCAATAGTTATAATAGTGTATGATATGAAAAAATTATGTGGAGAGGAACTATACGTTCTTCTCTTTTTATTTTGAAAGAAGGTGTTGTATGAATTAAAAATTAGTGGAAGCGCATATTTTTAATGGATTAGCTATGAGTGGTCACTTTTATTAAAAAGAGTAGCCACTTTTTTTGTTGTAATTAAAAGGTAATTAATAGTTGAGTAGCTACTTGCTACTATAAAAGTAGTCATTTTTGCAAGTGCAAAAATAGTAATGACACCACTATATTTACTTTATTTTATAAGGTAAATATAAGATTATGGTGTCGTTCTCCTTATGCCCATTAAAAATATGCAGTATTTTTAACTTAAAAAATAGCTTAAAAATAGTAAAAGTGGCTACTCATAATTTTAAAGAATGGAGGAAATTTTTTATGAGATGCACTAAAAGAACTACATTAAGAATAGATAACAATTTAAAAACTAGGATACAACTTTTAGCAATTAAAAATAATTTTAGTATGAACAAAATGTTTATCTATTTATTAGAACTAGGATATAGATCTTATGTAGAAAGATATGAAAAAGATTATGAATTTAAAATGGTAGGAGGGAAAATATTATGGTAATAAGAACAGAAAAACTTACTAATTATACAAAGATTGACACCACTTATTTAGAAGATAAAAATATATCTTTGAAAGCAAAAGGATTATTAACTTTAATGTTATCTTTACCTGATGCATGGAATTTTAATATTAATGGTTTAAGACTTTTATGTAAAGAAAGTAGATTAGCTATTACTAATGCATTAAAAGAATTAGAAGAAAATAGATATTTAATTATTGAAAAAGGTCATTCTAAAGATGGTAAGTTTTTATATAACTATATTGTTTATGAAAAACAATATACCCAAAAAGTACACACTGAACAACCATATATGGATAATTAGATAGTATTAATAACTAAAAGATTAATAAAGTAAAACAAAGATAAAATAGATAAAACCAAAAAAATTATTATTTTCTATAAAAAAACTCTTGCCAAATTCATTTTTTTAAGCGATAAATATTAAAACTAAATTTTAATTTATTGATACTTAATTTAAGAAATAAGAGACTTTAATATTAATCTTAATCAGTTATTAGTATAAAAAATAAAGTCTCTTAAAATGGCTTAAATTGAAGATGAAGGAGTGTGTTTAATATGTATTTAAAAAATAAAAGTAATGAAGTAAAAGGACTAGTTTTAAAAATAAATGAACTTGATAAAGAGAATAAACTAAAATTTATTAATTATATTTTTGATTTATGGGATAAAAATCAAATTAATAGTTTGAATGAGGTTAATCCTAATTTACTTGATGATGGTATAAATATAGAAATATTTAATCCGAGTAGTATTGATTATTGTTATTTAGTAATTGAGATTAAAGAGTATTGGAATTATAAATATAATCTTTATCGACTTTATCCAAAAGAATATAGAAAATTGATACCAGTGTTTGAAAGACTATCATTTGAGGAAAAGAAAGATGTACTTGCAGAATTATTCTTGATATTAGAACATGATGAATTATTACCTGATAATGTGGATGGTTATGAAATAGCTAGAAGAATTATAAAATATTAATAATTAAAAACTAAATTGTTATTTGAAAACTTAATTTATTTCAAATGATGATTTAGTCTAATTTTGTCCTTTGAGGTGTTTAAGTTTTCAAATTTTTTGTAGAACTTAATACCTTAAGTTCTTTTTTAGTTTTTATAAAAATAAACTTAAAAGAAAGGACAAAGTATATGGAAAATATAAACAAGATTCCATCTAAAATAATTGAAATAGAAACAAGTATTAAATTACTTGAATATTTAAAACAAAGAAATACTATTGATGATGGAATGTATAGTTTTTGTATTAATAAACTATTAAATAAAATAGAATTAGAAAAAAGTAAAATTGATGATAAATATATAAAGAATATAGATAATTATAAAATATTAACTTAGGAGGTGTGATTATGGACTTATATACAGTTAGGAATAATATTATGAAAGGTGTTCCATTACAAGAATTAAATTTAAGAGTATGTTTTTATGCAAGAGTATCAACTGATAAAGATGAACAATTACATTCTTTACAAAGTCAAATATCCTTCTTTAATGATTATATTAGTAAAGTTCCTAACTGGGAATTTATAGGTTCATATATCGATGAAGGAATATCAGGAACACAGGTTAAAAAACGTGAAGAATTTTTAAGAATGATTGAAGATGCTAAAAGACATAAGTTTGACTTGATATTAACTAAAGAAATATCAAGATTTTCAAGAAGTACACTAGATAGTATTATGTATACACAAGAACTTTTATCCAATGGTGTTGGTGTATATTTCTTAAATGATAATATAAATACAATATTACCTGATTCTGAACTTAGACTTACAATGATGTCTTCGATTGCTCAAGATGAAGTTAGAAGACTTTCTGAAAGAGTTTCATTTGGTATGAAAAGAAGTATTGATAATGGTGTGGTACTAGGATGTTCTAATATTTATGGTTATGTAAAAGATAAAGGAAAATTAGTAATTGATGAAGAACAGGCAGAAATGATTAAGATAACATTTGATAGATATGCTAATACAACCGATGGTTTATCTAAAGTATCAAGATATTTATATCATTTAGGTTATAAAAGTAGAACTGGTAAAAGAATTGATACAACTATACTTACTAGAATTATAGAAAATCCTAAATATAAAGGATATTATTGTGGACATAAATCAAAAGTATTAGATTATCGTACTAAACAAAAGAAAAGATTAAATAAATCTGATTGGATTATTTATAAAGATTATGATAATGTCCCACCAATAGTATCTGAAGAACTATGGCAAAGAGCAAATACCAAATTAAGGGAAAGACAAGAAAGTTTTACTAATCGTGCAGTTAATAAGAAAGTATTTCAAAATAGATATACTTATTCAGGAAAAATATATTGTGGATATCACAATGTAACATATCACAGATCAAGTGCTGGAAAAAGAAAAAATAATCCTGTATGGGAATGCCAAGTTTATAGAAAAGAAAGTTTAAAAGGTTGTTCTAATCCTAGAGTATTTGAACTTGAATTAGATGAAATATTTAAAGATATGTTTAATAAATTATTTAAAAGAAGAAATGCTATTTTTGATGAAATATTAAGCGAATGTAAGAATTATTTAGAAACTAATAATAACGATATTGAAATAAAAAATTTGGAATCAAAAATAATAGTTTTAAATAATAAAAAAGATAAATTATTAGAATTAGTTATGGAAGAATACTTATCTAAAGATGATTATAAAAAACAGATAGATATAATTAATGAAGATTTAAATACTTATCAAAATAAAATGAATGAATTAAAAAACAATAAGAAAGATAAAAATTATATTGAAAACAAAATTAATGAAATAAAAAAGATATTAGAAAAGTGTTTAGAAGATGATAAATGTTATAGTGATATATTTAATGAAATAATAGATAGAATAATAGTTCATAGACAAAGTGATAAAGTAATTAAATTAGATGTTTTTATTAAGACAGGAGAAAGTGTATATGCACTTTCTGATAATTTAGGAAAAAAGTTTCATTTATTAGACCTCGTTACAACAAGTAACAGCAGTTTCAGCTGCTATTAACGGAGGAACTCTTTATAAACCATATATAGTAAAAAGTTTAAATGATCCAGAAACTAATAGTGTAATACTTGAAAATAAACCAACTGTCGTTAGTAAAGTAATAAGTGAAGAAACAAGTAAAAAGGTGAGGTATGCACTTGAAAGTGTGGTTGCACGTGGTACAGGACATAATGCATATATAGCAGGTTATAGAGTAGGTGGAAAAACAGGAACTGCGCAAAAGGTAAAAGACGGAAAATATATGTCAGGTAATTATATAACAAGTTTTATTGGGTTTATGCCAGCAGATGATCCTCAAATTGTAGTTTATATAGCAATTGATAATGCTAAAGGTATAACACAATATGGTGGAACTGTTGCTGCACCTATAGCTAAAAATGTCTTAGAAAATGCGATAAATATACTTAATATAGAAAAAAGAAGTGATGAAATAGAAAGAGAATTTAGTATATTAGATAAACAATATATTATTGTTCCCAATGTAGTTGGTATGAGTGTTAAAGATGCATTAAAAAATTTAAAAAAATTTAAAGTAGAATATAGTGGAAGTGGAGATACAGTAACTTATCAATCTCCTAGTGCAGGGGAAAATATATATGAAGGAGAAACAATTAGATTATTACTTTCTTAATTTACGTTATAATAATAGTGTTAAACATTAGTTAAAATGTTACCGATTTATAATATAGATAACAAACAAAGGTGAACTTTGTTTGAAATAATATTGTAAATGATGAAATCTAAAAAGCAAGGGTCAAGATAAACTCGCTTTGCTCGCCCTTGCTTTTAATCTTTCATCTCGTTCTTTTAAAACTTGTTCTAATTGTTTTTGATTATCTATTCTTAATTGTTCTTTTTTAACTGGATCTTGTCTATGACCTTCAATTTGTTTTGTTTCATAAAATATATTATAATATTTAACTCTTATGACTCTTGTTAAAACATTTTTGTATATCCAGTTAAAGAAGCAATTTGAGAATAAGAATAACTATTATTTCCATTAATTTTATTTTGAACAAGTTTTAATGCATATTCTTTATTATGCATATATAAAATATCTCTCCTTTCCAAAGAGATATTATACAACATAAGTTTGATAACATTTTAACTAATGATATGGTAACATTTTAAAAAAGGATTAACATACGTTATAATAATAGTTGCTTGTTATTAAAAAATATTATATAATAAGCTTGGTGATAAAATGAAAAATAAAGTTATAATAATAGGCTGTGGAAACGTAGGAATGAGTTATGCATATGCAATACTTAATCAAAAAACTTATGTTAATGAATTAGTACTTATCGATATAAATATAAAAAAAACAGAAGGAGAGGTAATGGATTTAAACCATTGTCTTGCTTATAGTCCATCTAAAATAAATATAAAACTTGGAGATTATTCTGATTGTAAGGATGCTAAAATAGTAGTAATTGCAGCAGGTGCTAATCAAAATGTTGGTGAAACAAGAATGGATTTAATACATAAAAATAGTGTAATATTTAAGTCTATTGTAGATAGCGTTATGAATAGTGGATTCAATGGTATATTTTTAGTAGCTACAAATCCATTAGATGTAATGACATATTTGACATATAAATATTCTAATTTACCTCACAACCAAGTACTAGGAACAGGAACTACACTTGATACAGCACGACTTAGATACATAATAAGTGAGAAAGTTGGAATAGGTCCAAAAGATATACAAGCGTATGTTGTAGGAGAACATGGTGATAGTGAATTTGTTCCTTGGAGTAATGCTAATATAGCACTTAAAAGTATGAATTATTATTTGAGTGAAGAAGAAAAATTAAAAATAGAAAATGATGTTAGAAATTCAGCATACGAAATAATAAATAGAAAAGGTGCAACATATTACGGAATAGGTATGTGCCTTGTTAGAATTACAAATGCTATACTTGGTGATGAAAATGTAATTCTTTCTGTTTCAGCATATGATAAAGAAAATGATATTTATATATCAACACCTGCAATCGTAAATAGTACAGGTGTTAAAGAAAAAATATTTGTACCATTTAATAATGAAGAAACTGAAAAAATCAAAAATTCTATAAAAGTAATAAAAGAGGCTATAGATAGTTTATAGTCTCTTTTACTTGTCCTATTTTTCTTCATCAAGAATATAATTAATTAGAGGGATATTTATGATTATATTAACTAAAGCAGTACTTGTCATGATGATTAGTTTAATTTTATCAATAATTATGGGATTAGTATTAATACCTTTATTACACAAATTTAAAGCAAATCAACGACTTAGTGTATATTTAGAAGAAAAACATAAAAAGAAAATAGGAACGCCTACAATGGGAGGTTTAATTTTTATATTACCAACAATATTTGTTATGGTAATTATGTATCTATTTGGTAAAGTAAAATTCAATACATCAATACTAATAGTTATGTTAACATTTGTATTTTACTCATTAATTGGATTTATAGATGATTTTTTAATAATAAAGAGAAATAATAATAAAGGACTTAGTGAAAGTTCTAAATTTATATTACAAATAATAGTTGCAATAATATTTTTTTATCTTTTTATGGTAAGTGGAAATGAACCACTACTTTGGATACACACATTAGGTATAAAACTTAATATAGGCTTTTTTTATGGACTTTTAATATTATTGGTACTTGTTTCAAGCAGCAATGCAGTAAATATTACAGATGGTCTTGATGGACTTGCAGGTAGTTTATCATTAATTGTTTTTTTAACTCTTGGAATAATTAGTTATAATACAGGTTGGCTCTTAGGATATGAAGAAATTGCACTTTTTTCGTTTTCACTTGCTGGCTCACTTATAGGTTTTTTAGTATTTAATTTAAACCCTGCTAAAATATTTATGGGTGATACAGGTTCTCTTGCACTAGGCGCTGCAATGGGAGCAATTGCTATTTTAACACGACATGAAATATTACTTATTGTAATAGGTATTGTATTTGTAATAGAAACTTTAACATGTATAATACAAAGAGTTTATTATAAATTTACTCACAAAAGATTTTTTTTAATGACTCCTATACATCATTCATTTGAAAAAAAAGGTTATAGTGAAAGAGAAATAGTTAAAATATTTTGTTTAGTTGGAATAATTGCTAGCATGATTGCTCTTATTTATGGTGTAATATTATAAGTAAAAAATATAGATTAAAATACAAGAAAGTATGGTATAATATAATTATAGTAGGAGGCACTTATGAAAAATAAAAAAAATATAACACTTGCTTTACTTATATTAATTATATTAGCATATTTATATTTATCACAATATACTAGTATTTTTGAAAACAATATATATATACAAAATATATTATTAGGATTGATAGTAATAATGGCACTATATACATTAGTTTTAGTAAGCAGTAAAAATAGTGTAAAAAAATCTAAATCAAAAGAAAAATTGTTTAAAGCACTTGTTAGAAATTCAGATACAATATATATACTTATAAATAAAGATAAAAAAGTTTTGTATTTATCTGAAAACGTAGAAGAAATATTAGGTATAAAAATAGATCCTAAAACTGATAGTTCAATAGAACAAATATTTAATATACCTATTATAAAAGATGAAATACGTAATTTAAAAATTGTTGATGAATATGTAAGTCAAATGTTTAAATATGATAATCCTAAATACAATCATGAAATTTGGCTTAGAATAAAAATATTTAAAGTAACAGAAAAAAATGATGAAAATTATATTATACAAATAATTGATTCTACAAAAGAACATGATCGTCAACACCTTTTAATTACACAAGCATCAAATATAAAGACTCGTGAATTACAATTAAATCAAATAACGGCTGCTTCATATGATATGGAAATAAATATAAATTTGAATATGAATAAATATGAATTAAAATATTTTAAAAAAGATAATTTATATTTTGGTGATGAAAGAATAGGCAAATATACAGAAGGTTTAAATGAAATATTAAGTTATATTAATGAAAACGATAGAGAAGAAGTAATGAATAATTTTTCTCTCGAAAGTTTATATACTCATTTTAAAAATTTTGAAATAGATTCCAAGATAGTAAGATATAGATTAGGCAGTGAATTAAAAAATAATATTTGGCTTGAAAGTACAATATTCTTCCTATCTAACAAAAAAGCAACTGTATCAATATTAACTAAAAATGTAACAGAAAGTGCAGAAAATATAAGAATGCAAAATGTTATGTTACAAAATGCGATTAATGATTTAAAAATAGCTGATAAATCTAAAACAAAATTAATACAAACTATATCACACGATATTAGAGTACCTCTTACAAATATTATAGGGCTTAGTGAAACAATTTTAGAAAAAGAAATAAGTAATAATGTAAAAGAAGATATAGAAAATATAAAAGATTCATCAAATGAAGTATTGAGAATAATAGATGGATTAATAAATCCAAATAAGATGATACAAAAAAATTTAGAAGAAGTAAATTATAGTATATTTAAGGTCTTTAATCAAATTGTAAAATACACTAGTGAATATATAGGCAACAAACCAATTAATATTAATTTAAATTTGGATAATAATTTACCTATAATATTGTGTGGCGATAAAAGAAGAATAAGAGAAGCAGTATCTGAAATTGTAATAAACTCAATAAAATATACAAATGAAGGTGAAATTAATATTAACGTTAGAGGTGAAAAAATAGACTCTAATGTAAAATTAATAGTAGAAGTAATTGATACTGGAATTGGAATGAGTAAAGAAAAATTAAATTCAGTAATGGAATCTAAAACTGGTGGTATTAACAGAGTAAAAAATTTATTAAATACGTTGAAAGGTTCACTAGAAATTGAAAGTAAAGAAAATGAATATACTAAAGTTACTTTAACATTTATACAAAAAATAGTTGAAGACAATAAAATAAGACAAATACTTGAAGACAATAAAACTGCAGATACCTTTAATTTAAATGGTAAAAAAATATTAGTAGTAGATGATAATAAATTAAATTTAAAAGTTACTAATAGACTACTTGAGCCATATGGTGCAAGTGTGACTTTAGTTGAAAGTGGAATAGAATGTATAGATTTAATAAATGCCCAAAATACTTTTGATTTAATATTATTAGATCAAATGATGCCAGGTATGGATGGTGAAACGACATTAAATAAATTAAAAGAAATTGAAAACTTTAATACTCCAGTAATTGCTTTAACTGCAGATGCAATGGAAGGGCAAAAAGAAAAATATTTATCTATGGGGTTTAATGACTATATTTCAAAACCAATAGATAAAAAAGAGTTAAATAGAGTACTTAGAGAATATTTAAAAAATAATAATTAGTATCAAGACATTTTATTATGTCTTTTTACATATTACTTTTATAGTTAATCATTGATTTTATTTAATATATTTGTTAAAATATACATTAAGGATAAGTGATAAAATGAAAATAATATTTAAGCGATTAGTCGCATATGTAATAGATATAGTTTTGGTGTCTCTTTTAGCAACTGTTATTACTTCAAATAATTATATAAATAAAGATTATAAAAAATATCAAGATGTTTACAAAGATTATGAAAAATATGCAACTAAATATAATGATTTTATAGAAGATTTAGAAGAACTTGAAGTATCAGAATTAAAAGATAGGTATGAAGATTATTCTAAGTATTTAGAAAATATAGATACAGATGAATTAAGTGAAAAAGATATAGAAAAAATAAAAACGGATTCAAAGGAAGAGTATCAGAAAAAATTAGAAAATTATAGTTATAAATTAAATAAACTTTCTATTGTACCAAAAGTTATATCGATATTATGTATTTTACTATACTTTGTGGTATTTCAGTATTATTTTGATGGTCAAACATTAGGAAAAAAACTTATGAAACTTCAGGTAGTATCAAATAATGGAAAACAACTTACAATATTAAATTATTTTTTAAGATCACTCATATTAAATGAAGTAATTATAAATATAATAAGTATAATATGTATTTTAACTTTAAACCAAAGTAATTATATGATTTATAATGAAATAATTTATTATGTAACATACGTTCTTGAAATGACTATAATATTTATGATTATGTTTGATAAAAATAATCGTGGTCTACATGATTATGCCGCAAATTCTAAAGTAATAGAAAGGGTAATAAAATGAGATGTAAAAATTGTGGTAAAGAAATAGAGAAATATGAAATATTCTGTGAAGATTGCAAAGAAAGAATGAAAACTACATCATCAAGAGAAGAATTGAAAGAACTCGAAAGATTGATAGAAGAAAACAAAAATAATGAAGATTTAGGACTTACAAAAGAACTTCCAAGTATAGAAAGTATAGAGACTATAATGGAAGAAAAAAATAATGTTGATGTAAGTGAATTATACAACGATAAAAATACAGAACAATTAGAAACAAGAGAAGAAAGAAATCAAAACAAAAATGATAAAAAGCAGAAGAAAATATTAATAATAATTATTAGTGTAATTGCATTTTTAATTATGATAGTATTATTAATCATTATTATGAATTTTAATAATAATAACAACAATAAAGATGTAGTTGAAATTGATTATAATGAAGTAATTAATGAATATGGAAATCAAGTAGTAAGTGTAGTTAAACATTACAATGAAACAGAAAAAGAGATTCCAAAATGGGATGATATCAAAAATGATATAAATTATGATAAATATTTAGTTGTATGTTCGACTCATGAAATATATGAAGATGGAAAAGTATATTTGGCTAACTGTAAAGTAAATGAAGAAAAAGTAAATTATACTTATGGAAAAGAACAAGAAGAGGAAGAAAAGAAAAATACTAATTTAACGATTACTACTGAAGATGGGGAAAAAGCAATTACTTGTAAAAATGATGATTGTGAACATGTAAAAACATTCAACGATTATGAAATAACACTAGAAAATGGTGACAATTATTTATATAATTACAAAAATAATTCATTTATTTTTGGACCATTTAAATTAAAGGAAACTTTAAATGATGGCACTAAACTATATGGTTTAGTGGTAGATGTTGATAATACGACAAAAATATATAGTTTAGTTTCAAATAAGTTATTAAAAGAAGTAGAGGGTACTCTTGATGTTGGATTATCAGGTGAAAATAATGCATTATATAAATATGGTTATGCCTTATTTGCTTTAGATAATAAATATAATTTTGTAAATCTAAAAACAGGTAATGTTAGTTATTATGTAGATGCACAAAATATTCAAATATTACTTGAAACTTCAAATTTATTATATTTTATTTATCAAGATTTAGATAATAAATATAAAGTTATAAATAGCAATGGTAAAAATTTATTTGATGAAGGATATAGTATGTATAATATAACAGATAATAATTTTGTGTTTATAGATACAGATAGATTTGCTATATATGACAAAAACTTTAATTTAAAAACAAGTGATAAAAAATATACTAAAGTACTTCAAATTGCAGATACTTATATAGTTGTATTAAATAATAAAAATCTAGAAATAATAGATAAAGAAGAAGGTAAATCAATTGTTAAATTTAGTGATGAATTTAAAAGTGATTACGAACTTGATATAACAAACTCAGGAATAGTAAAAGAAAAAGATGAAGACTACTTGTATTTAAAAGTTATAAATAAAAGCATACCAGAAGATCAACTTGGACATATAAGAAAATATTATTATGCAATGGAAACAAAAAAATCTGGTGTAATAGAAGAAAATTAAAAAAGATAGAACTGCTATCTTTTTTTCATAAGTAAAATTCATCAATTTCTGCACTTTCCAAATTACCATTATTATGGATATAGAATATTGTCTTAATTGTAGTTAAAACATTAGATTTATCAGTATATTCTAAAATATCAGATAGTGACAATACTCCTACAATATTATCTTTATCTTTTACTAATAGTCTTTTAATTTTTTCTTTGCTCATGAGTTCTAAAGCATTTTCAATGTTACTATTAATATCAATACATATTAAATTTTTTGATACGTATGATTTAATACTTTCATCTGTATTTTTTATGCTACAACATGCTAAGCATATATCTCTATCAGTAATGACACCTATCCATTTATCTTTATCTTTGATAGGTATAAAGCCAATATTATTTTCTTTCATTAATTTTGCAATACACTTAATTGAACTATCGATATATCCATATATAATTTCTTTACTCATTATTTCACTTAACATATAATCACCATTATTATTATTAACCAAAATACATATTATATAATATGAAAAGAATGCATTTTAAAAAAAGAAAGAAAAATGGCTTAATAAATATTATAATATTAATAATAATTTTAATCAGTATATTTATTATATATTTATTAAAAATATTAAGTGATAGTGTAATTCCACAATTACTTGATTATTCAGAAATAGAAACAAAAAAAATAGTGTCTTCAGTTATAAATTCGACAGTTATAGAAAATATATCTAAAAATATTTATGATGATTTATTTAAAACAACTAAAACAAGTGATAATAGTATAAAAAGTATAGATTTTGATTCAAGTAAAGTAACTCAGATTTTAGCAGATACCTCTAAATTAATTGACCAAAATATAAGATATATTGAAAAAGGTGAAGTAGATAAATTAAATTTGGAAAATGTTAATATAAATAAAAAAGGAATAATATATGAAATACCAAGTGGGGTTATATTTAATAATGTAATATTAAACAATATAATGCCTAAAATACCAGTTAAAATAAATTTGATAGGTAATACATTTTGTAAACTTAATACAGAAGTAAGTGATTATGGAATTAATAATGCTTTAATAAAAGTAAACATTAATATCGAAGTAGAAGTTAAAATACTATTACCTTTTGTATCAAAAAATACTAAAATAACTTCAGAAGTCCCAATAATTATTAAATTAATTGAAGGAAATATACCAAGTTATTATTTGGATAGAATTTATAATTAATATAGTGTAAAAACACAAAAAGTGTGTTATACTATATAAGGTGAGTAGTATGAGAAAAAATAGAAGAAAATTAAATATAAAAGGTAAAATATTTATTTTGATATTTGTTTTGCTTGTAGCATTACTAATATTATTTTTAGTAAAAAAAGTAAGTAAGAACCTAACTTCAAAAAATAGTACCAGTGTCGTATATATTTGTAGTGATAAAACTAAAGTTAAATTATACGACATGGATAAAAACGAAGCAGAAGAAATTGTAAGAGGTACTGAAGTTATAAATTATAAATATGAAGAACAAGTAGATGATAAGACTTATACTAAGATAAAATATAATGGAACCATTTATTTAATAGACAGTGATAACATTTCTACAGAAAAGCAAGATATAGTAAAAGAAAAAGAAATGTATGTAAGAACAAATACTACAACATATAAAGATGATAGTAGTGCGAAAATAGTTGGTCTTGTAAAAAAAGGCGAAAAAGTAGAAATAATAGGATATGATAAACTAAATGAAGATGGAACTGTTAATAAATATAAAATAAAATATAATGACGAAGAGGCTTATGTATATGCTAAATACTTAGTATACACTGAAGCAGAAAGCTTAGAAAAATATGATGAAAATGGACTTCAGGAATATTTAAGTAAAATGGGTGATACATTGGGTGGAGGAACTGCAACAAATTTAGATTATTATCCATATGAAAAACCTAAGTTTGAAGATAATGTTATGCCAGATGAGGTACGTGCTTTTTATATTAATTCTTCAGCAGTAAAAAATATAGATAAGTATATTGAACTTGCTAAAGAGAGTAATATTAATGCATTTGTAATAGATATAAAAGATAATACATCTCCAGCATATAATTCACCTGTTATGCAAGAATATTCGCCAACAAATTATAATCATGCTATAAATGATTTTGAAACATATAAACAATTAGTAAAAAAAGCAAAAGATGCAGGATTTTATGTAATAGGTAGAATTACAACATTTAAAGATAATTATTTTGTAGACGATCATAAAGAAACAGCAATTAAAGGCAGCAATGGACAGCCATTTAACCACAATAGTTCATATTGGCCAACAGCATATAATAGATTAGTATGGGAATTTAATGTTGAACTTGCTCGTGAAGCAGTAAAAGAAGTAGGATTTAATGAAATACAATTTGACTATGTAAGATTTCCAGATAGAACACAGAGTTTAGAAAAAAGTGGTACAATTAATTTAATTAATACTTATAACGAGGAAAAAGCACAAGCAATTCAAACATTTGTTATGTATGCTGCAGATTCTATACATGAATTAGGTGCTTATGTATCAATAGATGTATTTGGTGAAAGTGCTTCAAATTATGTAACTGCTTATGGACAATTTTGGGCAGCAATATCAAATGTAGCGGATGTCATTAGTGGAATGCCATATCCAGATCATTTTTCTACTCATGAATATGGAATAAGTGAAGTAGTATGGACAGTTCCATATAAATTATTAAGTGCATGGGGAAGTTATGTAGCGAAAAAACAAGAAATAATACCAACTCCAGCAGTCGTTAGAACATGGATTCAAACATATAATTCAATAAAAACTCCAACAGTAGTATATGATGCAAGTAAAGTTTCAGATGAAATAAGAGCGCTATATGATAATGGATTAACTGGAGGATATATGACTTGGAATTCCGCATCGAGTCTAGAAAAGTATAGAGAGGTTAATGCAGCATTTAAGAAGGTGTACTAATGATAGAAATAAATAATATAAAATATAAATTAATAGAGAATTATAAAGATTCTTTTGATGAAGAAACATTTAAAAAATTATATACTGATTATTTTGAAGAATATGATTATATAATAGGTGATATTTCATATAACAAAATGAGATTAAAAGGATTTTGCAATAAACTAAATAAAATATGCAATAAAATAAACGATATAAAATTTAAAGATGATTACATAAAGAATTTATGTAATTATGAATGTGGCTATTTTATACTAGAAAAATTAAAATAGGAAGTAGTTGATAGTGTGAATGTACTAGATCATAAATGTCCAAATTGTACAGCAGTGCTTAAGTATAATCCACATGGTAGCAATTTTAAATGTGAATATTGTAGAAGCGAATTTACAATAGATGAAATTAAAAATTATGAAGAAAAACATAATAAAGTAATAGAAGATGTAGAAGAATATATTGATGTAGATACTTATATATGTAATAACTGTGGAGCAGAAATTATAGTGGATGCTAATACTAGTGCAACATCATGTATATATTGTAAGAATACAGCAATACTAAAAAATAAGTTTCAAGGAAATTTTAAACCTAAATATTTAATTCCATTTAAAACAACTAAAGAAGATGCTATAACAGCTTTTAAAAAAATAGGTAAAGGTAAAATATTTATGCCTAAAGAATTTAGTAATAAAAATAATATAAATGAAATGAGTGGAATATATATACCTTTTTGGCTTTATGATTATGGAGCTTCAGGAGAAATAAAAGCAGATTGTAAGAGAATAACAAGTTGGACAAGAGGTAATTACAGATATACTAAAACAGATACATATTTAGCAACCAGAGCAGGTGAGATGAATTTATCCAATGTTCCTGTCGATGGCTCTAAAAGATTTCCTAACGATATTATGAATTCAATTGAACCATTTGAGTATAATGATTTAAAAGACTTTAATTATGCTTATTTATCAGGTTTTTTATCTGAAAAATACGATGTAACAAAAGAAGAAGCAGAAGAGGATGCTATAAAAAGATCAAAAAATTCATTTATAGAATCATTACAAAAAGATATAATTGGTTATAACACAGTTGTTAAAGTAGGTGATGATATAACTTTAACAAATATTGATAGTAAATATGTATTGCTGCCTGTTTGGATGCTAAATATAAAATATAAAGAAAAAATTTATACGTTTGCGATGAATGGACAAACGGGAAAATTAGTAGGAGATATACCAATAGATAAAAAGAAGGCAGTAATATTTGGAATATTAATATTTATAGGTTTATTTATTCTTATTTCATTATTATTTATGGTGAGAAAATGAAAAAACTTAAGTATTTATTAATATTTGTGTTATTTATAGGTATTTCAAGTGTAAAAGCATTTGATAATACTATTAAAGTATATGATTATGCATCTAAACTTACAATGGATGAAGAAACCAATTTAAGAGAAAATATAAATAAATTTATAGATACTTATAATATGGATATGGTAATCGTAACAGTTAATTATCATACAAAAAGTAGTACTATGGCATATGCTGATGATTTTTATGATTATAATGATTTTGGTATAGGAAATACTAAAGATGGTTTAATATTTGTCTTAGATTTTTATAAATCTGAGTTTTATATATCAACTACTGGTGAAGCAATTAGGGTATATGATGATTATAGGATAAATAAAATGCTAGATAATATAGAAGCATATAAAGGTAATTATTATAAAATGTGTGAGGCATTTATAAAATCTGCATCTAATTATGCTAAAAACGGAATACCAGATTCCAATACTGGTACAGAAATTGATGATAATGGTGATTTAGTATCAGTAAAACATTTTCCTATATTTAAAGTATTATTAATAGATGTTGTTATAACTAGTATAATAATGATAATTCTTATTAATAAACATAAAATGATTAAAAAAAGTGTAAATGCTAATTATTATATAGATAAGGATAGTTTAAAAATAAATCAAAGAAGCGATAAATTTGTAAGTACTCATACAACGTCTACTATGATAAATACACAAAGCAGTTCATCACATAGCAGTGGTTCATCGACACATCATTCTTCTAGTGGTAGAAGCCATGGTGGTGGTGGAAGAAGGTTATAAATTTAATCTAGTAATATTACTAGATTTTTTTCATACAATTTATTGGTGATAATATGGACAAGGTAATCGCTTTTCCAATGATGGGAAATTATTATGTTCCTGCTAAGTATCTATTTTCAAGATTAAGTAACTGCAAAGTACTAGATACTCCAAAAATCACAAGTAAAACTATAGAACTAGGTTCAAAATATAGTCCTGATTTTTTATGTACTCCATTTAAATATACGTTAGGTACATTTATAGAATGTTTAGAAGATGGAGCAAATACATTAATACAGATGGGTGGCGGTTGTAGGTATGGTTACTATTTTGAACTTCAAGAAAAAATATTAAAAGATTTAGGATATAATTTTAAATATTATAATTTGGTAAGTAAAGGACATACTGATATATATGAAATATATAAAAAACTTAAAGAGATTAATCCAAAAATAAATATATTTAAAAGTCTATATTATTTTTTGATTACTTATAAAATGGTTAAATTTATGGATTATATAGATGACTATGTAAGAAAAAATAAGGCATATGATATAAGTAATAAATTTGATAAAATGGTAAGTGATATGTTAAAAAGTTTAAGTGAAACAAAAGGAATCATAAGTTTTATTAAAACAAAAAATAAATATAAAAAACTAATAAAAAATATTGAAATAAATAAACCTAATAATAATATAAAAATAGGTATAATTGGAGAATTATTTACTTTAATGGAACCATACGCTAATAACAATATAGAAGATATGTTAATTAAATATGGAGCGGAAATAAAAAGATTTACAACAGTTACTTATTTATTATTTGAAAAGAAAAGAAAGAGTAAAAAATATTTAAAAAAATTAGGTAATATTAAATATAAAATGGGTGCGGATGCAATGGATAATATATATTATACTAAATACTTAATAGATAATAATTATGATGGTATTATACATATTAAATCTAGTTTTTGTACCCCAGAGATTGGTTCTATGGGAATAATAAATAAAATGTGTGAAGATAATAATATGCCAGTATTATTTCTTAGTATGGATTCAAATACATCTAATGTTGGGTTTGAAACTAGAATAGAAGCTTTCTATGATATGATAGAAATGAGGAAAAGAAATGAATAAATGCTATTTAGGAGTGGATATAGGTTCAATATCAACTAAGGGAGTAATAATAGATGATAATTATAACATATTATCATCCAATTATATATGGACACTAGGTAATCCAATAGAAGCAGTAAAGAAATTAATGAATACATTAACAGTTCCAGAAAATTATAAATTATGTGGTATAGGCACAACAGGATCTGCCAGAAAATTAATAGGACTTATGTTAGGTGCGAACGTTGTAAAAAATGAAATAATTGCCCATGCGATAGGTACTTTGTCTTTTTATCCAGATGCAAAGACTATACTTGAAATAGGAGGTCAAGATTCAAAAATAATAATACTTAATAATGGAATAATAACTGATTATGCAATGAATACATTATGTGCAGCAGGTACAGGTTCATTTTTATCTAGTCAATCAAAAAGAATAGGAGTAGATATAAATGACTTTGGAAATCTTGCGCTGCAAAGTAAAAATCCTGTTAAAATTGCTGCACGTTGTACTGTTTTTGCAGAATCTGATTTAATTCATAAAGCACAACTTGGTTATAAAAAAGAAGATATAGTAGCTGGTCTTTGTAAAAGTATCGTACTTAATTATTTAAATAATGTAGGAAAAGGTAAGAAAATTCTTGAGCCAATAGTATTTCAAGGCGGTGTAAGTAAAAATAAAGGAGTAGTTAAATATTTTAATGAGATATTAAATACTAAAGTAATAGTAGATGATAATAGTCATTTAATGGGTGCAATAGGTATAGCAATACTTTCATCAAAAGAAAATCACGATGAATTAAATTTAAATATAAATGATATTAAATTTGAAACAAGGGGATATGAGTGTAAAGGGTGTTCTAATTCTTGTGAAGTTATTAGGATATTTAAAGATAATAAATTAATAGATTCTTTTGGAAATAAATGTGAAAAAGGTGTAGTAGAACAATTTAATAAGTAGTAATTATAGTGTAAAAATAAAAAAATAATTATTAAAAAAAATTAGAAAAAAACGTTTCTAATTTTTTAATTTTTTATATTTGTAAAGTAGTTATTTTTTTCCTTGACAAAAATAATATTATAGTGTATAAATTATATTTAGACGAAGGAGATGGAATATGCCAAAAAATTTAGTTATAGTTGAATCACCTAGCAAAACAAAACCTATAGAAAAATATTTAGGTAGCGATTACAAAGTATTATCAAGTAAAGGTCATGTGAGGGATTTATCTACTCATGGAAAATATGGACTTGGTGTAGATGTAGATGGAGATTTTACACCTGATTATGTTACAATGAAAGGGAAAAAATCAGTAATAGATGAATTAAAAAAAGAAACAAAAAAAGTTAGTCATGTATTTCTTGCAACAGATCCAGACCGTGAAGGAGAAGCTATTAGTTGGCATTTGCAAACAGTACTTGGATTAAATGATAGTGATTATGATAGAGTAGTATTTAATGAAATAACTAAAAGTGCAGTAACTGAAGCATTTAAACATTCAAGAAAAATAGATAAAAATTTGGTAAATAGTCAAGAAACAAGGAGAATATTAGATAGAATAATTGGATTTAGATTGAGTAAACTTATTCAATCTAAAACAGATGGCTCATCCGCTGGTAGAGTTCAAAGTGTTGCTTTGAAACTTATTGTGGATAAAGAAAGAGAAATAAATAAGTTTAATCCAGAAGAATATTGGACTATAGAGGCAGTATTTCCAGAATTTAGTGCTGAATTATTTAACTATAATCATAAAGATATTAAAGTAAATAATGAAATAGAAGCAAATGATATATTAAGCAAATTATCAAATTCATTTAACATAGAAAGTGTAGAAAAGAAAAATAAAAATAAACAATCAAAACCTCCATATACCACAAGTACTTTACAACAAGATGCTTCAAATAAACTTAATTTTAATTCTAAAAAAACTATGCAAATAGCTCAAAAACTATATGAAGGTATGGAACTTGAAAACGAAACAGTAGGTTTAATTACTTATATGCGTACAGATTCAATTAGACTTTCTAATGAATTTATATCATCTACATATAAATTTATAGAAGCTAAATATGGAAAAGAATATATAGGTAGTGTTAAAGTGTCCAAAAAAACAGAAAATGTACAAGATGCACATGAAGGTATAAGGCCTACTAATATTAATAGGACACCAGAAGATGTAAAAAAATATTTAACTAATGATGAGTATAAACTTTATAAACTAATTTATATTCGTGCGCTTGCATCATTAATGAGTAGTGCTGTAACTATTAATACAACAGTAATACTTGATAATAATAATTATCAATTTAAAGCTACAGGACAAATAATAGATTTTGATGGATATTTAAAGATATATAAAGATTACGAAGATACTAAAGATAAGGTTTTACCACCTCTAGATTCTTATAAATCAAAAGTAATAGTATCTCAAGATATAATTAAAGAACAACATTTTACTCAACCACCATCTCGTTATACAGAAGCAAAATTAATAAAAGAAATGGAAGAATTGGGTATAGGTAGACCTAGTACATATGCTACAACTATGGATATAATTAAAAAACGAGGATATGCTAACATAGTTGAAAAAAAATTTATACCAACTGAAATAGGAATTGAAATAACAGATAAATTGCAGGAACATTTTAGTCACTTGATAAATGTTGAATATACTGCAAACATGGAAAACGATTTAGATAAAATAGCTGATGGAAATCAAGATTCTGTGAAAGTTTTAAGAAAATTTTATGATGAATTTGAAACAAGTGTTAAAAATGCATTTGATACTATGCCTAAAAAAGAGGCAGAAAAAACGGGTGAAGATTGTCCTCAGTGTGGTAGTCCATTAGTAATTAGAAAAGGAAAATATGGCGAATTTGTTGCTTGTAGTAATTATCCAAAGTGTAAATATATTAAAACAAGTGAAAGACAAATTACAGAAGTATGTGATTGTCCTAAATGTGATGGAAAAATAATTGAAAAGAAAAGTAAACGTGGCAAAATTTTTTATGGATGTAATAATTATCCAAAATGTAAAGAAGCATATTGGGATAAACCAATAGGTGAAAAATGCCCTCAATGTGGTAACATGCTAACTGAAAAGAAAAATACTATAAAATGTTCAAACTGTGATTATAAAAAATAAACAATTAAAATGTTTAAAACTATTGATTATTCAATAGTTTTTTGCTTTAATAGAAACTAAATAAATGGAAACTAATATTAGGATATTTTGCTAATTTTTTACTGAATTGTGAAAAATTTTACAATTTTGTATTTATGTGATATAATGTACTTGTCTTCTATTCAAAGGAGGAAAAAATGAAAAAGTTAGTAGGTAAGCAAAAAAATTGCTTTATAACTATGCTTTCTTTAATAGTTATATGTGAAGTTTTGCTTAGAGTTGATAATAAGATTATTCAAATAATTGGAATATCTTTAGTTCCTTTTATAATATTATTTGGATTTTTACTTATTAAAAACGATAGAAGAAGTTTAAATATAAAATAGAACTCGTTTTGAGTTCTATTTTTATACCATATAATAATTTGAATCATTATATTTTGTGTAATTATTAGTAGTACTATTATTTAAATTTTCTAATCTATTAACGCGTTTTTCAAGTAAATTTATTTGTTGTTCTATGTTATTTAATTGTTGCTCAAACGTATTGCTACTAATACCACCCTGAATTGGTGAACCCATCATATTAGGCATAGGATATCCCATAGGTGGAACCATCATAGGTTGCTGATAAACAGGATAATTCATACTAGAATTACAATTTCTTTTATCTTTCATAAGACCTCCCAATAAAAGTATATGATGAATATTTATTATAATTACAAAATGTGCTATAATG
>CANRPA010000012.1 GCA_947632395.1 uncultured Bacilli bacterium
TCTAATGATAGTATTAAAGAAGTTAAAAATTTAAAACAAATGTTAGAATATGCAAACGAAAAATTAAAAGATAGAAATTTTAGTGTTAATATGATTAATTCTATGCACAAAATATTATTATCTGGAGTTAGAGGAGAAGATAAGTCACCTGGAGAAATTAGGGATATTCAAAATTATATTGGTCCAAGAGGTCTTGGAAAAGAAGGAGCTACATTTGTTCCACCTATTCCAGAAGAAGTTCCAGAACTTTTAGATAATTTAATGGAATATATGAATAATATGTATGATGAGGAAGCTTTTGTTAAAGTTGCTATTTCTCATGTTCAATTTGAATCTATTCATCCATATAAAGATGGTAATGGAAGAATGGGAAGAGCTTTGATGACATTGCAACTTGCAAAATTAAAAGATGATGCCCCAATATTGTTTTTATCCGAAATTATAGAATTATTTAAAGCAAATTACTATAATGCTCTTAATGAATGTAGAAATGGAAATATTGATGGATTTATTAGATTTTTCTTACAATGCGTAGTTGATCAATGTACAAGAAATATTGGTAGAATTGAAAAAATTAATAAGGTGTATGATGAAGATGAGAAAACAATAAAACAAAACATAAATGGTAGCATTGTTCTTAGAATGCATCCATTAATGATGAAAAAAATAGTATTTACTGCACAAGAAATGGCAGATGAACTTGATGTTCATATTAATTCAATTAACAATATTCTAAATAAGATGGTTGAACTCAATATAGTTGTTAAAGAAAAGAAAGAAGGAACTAATAGAATAACTTATAGATATATTAGAATATATGATACTTTTGTTGAACAACTATAAAAATACAATAAATTGAAAAACATTGTTAAAAAAATCAAAAAAAATAAATAATTTCACATTCTATTGTGAAAATGAAAAAAACTAGGATTGATTCCTAGCTTCAGACTGTTGACAAATAAAAATTTGAAAACAGTCTTTTCTTTTTTTACAAAGTTTAACACAACTTTATTATAAAAATAAATGTTTAAATTATGATATAATAGTTATTGAAATAAATATTAATTTGGATGAGTGTGAGATGAGATTTATGGTAGATTACTTAAGATAAGGAAATAATAGAAATATATAGAAAAATTCACGAATATGAAGATGCAGAAGGTGGTTATGCATATCATGATTATAATCATGTTAATAATGTTTCAAATTATTGTGAAAAAATATTAAAGGCATTAAAATATGATGATAATTTTATTCAAGAAGCAAAAATAGCCACAATTTTACATGATACAGGTTGTATCAATGTAAAGTAAAAACAAATTTTTGGTTTAGTAATATAACGAATGGTTATAATCTATATTTGATGATTAATATGAAAAGTTAGGAGATTGAATATGAAGGATTGTCATGTACATACTAAAATAAGTCATGATGGAATATCTACTATTGATGAATATATAAATGTTGCTAAAGAAAAAGGAGTAGATGAGATAACATTTACTGAACATTATCATATTTATGATGGTTTAAAAACAAAGTTAAACACATTAGATGTTGAATATTATAAAAATCAATATTTAAAACATAAAGATGACAAAAAATTAAAAACAAACTTTGGTATAGAAATAGGGCTTCAACCAGATATTTCAAAACAAATAAAAAATATGCTTGAAAAATATAAATTTGATTTTATAATTGGCTCATCACATATAACCTGTAAAAAAGATATGTCTATAGATAAAAGTTTTTTTGAAGGAATAACAAGGAGAGAGGCATATTTAAAATATTTTAAGGAGGTCTTAGAAAACATTAAATTATATACTGAAGAATTTGATGTATATGGACATTTAGATTATGTTGTTAGATATGGTGGATATGATATAAAAAAATTGAATATGATGAATTTAAAGAAGTATTAGATGAAATACTAATTAATTTAATAAAAAAAGAAAAAGGAATAGAAATTAATACTTCTGGAATTAGATATGGATTAGGGATGCCACATCCTAATATAGAAATATTAAAAAGATTTAATGAATTAGGTGGGAGAATAATTACAATAGGCTCAGATGCACATAATATAAAAGATTTAGCATCGCACTTTGATGTAGCATATGATTTGTTGGAATCTGCTGGTTTTGATGAAATAGCCGTATTTCATGATAGAAAACCAAGTTTTATAAAAATAAAAGATTTAAAAAAATAAGTTATTGAATTTAATAACTTATTAATTTTTTTAAGATTAAAGGAAAAGGTGAAAAATCGTAGTAACTTCTTCTATTTGAAACATTTTAATTTATCAAAATTTAATCGTTGTTATATTAAATTTATTTGTGATATAATGTTAATGCAGTGGTGATTGGAATTATTCCTACTTTAACGAGTCGTTAAGGGACTAAATTAATTAAGATGATTTAATTATAATTCTCCAATGTACCAACCTACACGGTGTGTAGCCGCTTCGTTATACTTCGCTTAGAGTACATTTCCAAATTATAATATCATTAGCGCTGCAATTTAATGGGAGGTATCAAAAGTGTGGAAATACATAGGAATAAAAGAATGTAATGAATTTTTGCTATCTCTCAATTTATTTAAATGTAAAAATAAAAAAAAATACATAAAAGTATTATATTCAATAGGGAATAATATAGAAGAGAATTATAATATATATAAAATAAAAAAAAGAAATGGTAAATATAGGACAATATATGAACCAAATTCACTTTTAAAGCATATTCAAAAAAAGATTTTAATAAATATACTTAATAATAAAACTATATCAAAATATGCTAAAGCATATCATAAGGGTATATCATTAAAAGATAATGCTATTCCTCATGCTAATAAAAAAATAATATTAAAGTTAGATATCAAAAACTTTTTTGAAAGTATAACGTTTGCTAATATATATAATTCTTGTTTTCAGATTGAGTATTTTCCAAAATCTGTTGGAATATTGTTAACAACTTTGTGTACTTATGATAACCACTTAACTCAAGGATCACCAACATCTGCATATATTTCAAATCTAGTTATGAAAGAATTTGATGAAGAATTAGGAATTTGGTGTGAAGAAAATAACATATCCTACACGAGATATTCAGATGATATGACTTTTTCAGGTAATTTTAATCCTAGTGATATAATAGTAAAAGTCAGAAAAATGTTATATAAATTAGGACTTCAGTTAAATAATGATAAAACGCATATTATTAAAAATTCTTCAAGTCAAAATGTTACAGGTATAGTTGTAAATGAAAAGGTACAGGTAAATATCAAATATCGTAAATCAATAAGACAAGAAATGTATTATATAAAAAAGTTTGGCCTAAATTCCCATTTGAATAAGATAAATGTTAATATTGATAAAATTAAGTATTTAAATAAACTCTATGGAAAAATATTATATATTTTACAAATAAATGAAAATGATAAAGAATTTAATGATTATAAAAATATTATAAAAAAAATCAATCTTATAGATTAATATTTCTACAAGATTGATTATATGAGGAGGTAGTTTTTATGATAAAAATAAATGAAGATTTTGTTACAAATCAAATTATTAAATTTATGGAAAATAAGTCTAATGGAAATTGGCATGCAGAAAAAACTGTAAAAGCGGATTTACATCAACATGGAGTAGATATTAAATTAGTAGGTGGAAAAAGAAATAGTGAATACTTTTTTATAGAGTGTAAAGGAAAATCTTATTCAAAATCAGCGAGATCAATTAATAGAGAAGGTTGGCTTAATGCGTTGGGACAATTAATAACTCGAATGAATGTTAAAAGATATTATAAATCTGAAAAAAATGGTGGGAATATTAGTGGAATTAATCATGCATATAAATATGGATTAGGTTTATATTGGCAATCAGCTCAGGTAGCACTAAGAAGAATACCTAAAGAAATAGCTGAGGTATTGGAATTACATATTTTTTCAGTAAATGATAAGGGTGAAGTTAAATATTTTACTCCAAGTCAATTTAGTGACAAAGAATATCCTGATGACGTTTTTATGTAAAAATATCAAAGTTTTATTTAAGATAGTTAATACAATGAAAATAAAAAATTATATAAAGTTTAAATAGATAAAGGTTGTTTATCTATTTTTCTTTTCAAAAATGCATTAAATAATTTAAAAATATACAGATATTTCAAAATTATGTACTTAAATTTATTATGTTTATAATAAATATCTCAAGTAATTTTAAATTTAGTACGTTATATAAAACACTTTAAAGAATAAAGTTTTTATGTATTTGTTTACAATGACTTTACACATGATTAAACTATAAAATATAAATTTTATATAATTTTATGATATAATGAAAAAAATAAGAATATAGGAGGAAGAAAATGAAAAGTGTTGTTTTAACAGGAAAAAGAAATTTTGAAATAAAAGATGTGAATGAACCTGTTTCACAAAACGGTAATGTTTTAGTTGATGTTAAGAAAGCAGGAATATGTGGTTCAGATATTCATTATTGGGAAGCTGGTGGACCTGTAGGATTAGTTATGGGACACGAATATTGTGGTGTTGTAACAGATGCAGGTGATAGAAGTGATTTAAAAGTGGGAGATAGAGTTACAGCTTTACCAATATCTCCATGTGGACATTGTCCAGCTTGTTTAAAGGGTAATCCTCAGTTTTGTCCAGAAACTTGGACATATGCAACAGGACTTTCTTTAACAAATCCTGGTGCTTTTGCTCCAAAAATGTCTATTAGATCAAATATGGTATTGAAAGTACCAGATACAATCAGTGATGATGAAGTTGCAATGGTAGAACCAACAGCAGTAGGACTTCATGCTGTTCATTTAGCAAATATTGAAGTTGGATGTAAAGTATTAGTTGTTGGAGGAGGTATTATTGGTTTAGTATCAGCAATGTTTGCAAAAATGGAAGGTGCAAGTTATGTTGCTTTAACAGAAACTAATCCAAATCGTGGACAGAGAGCTACTTCAACTGGTGTTGCTGATGCTTGGTTTGATGCAAAAAATGAAGATACTATTTCAAAACTTTTAGAAGTTTCAAATGGTGGATTTGATGTAGTTTTAGATTGTTGTGGAAATACTCCAGCAGTAACTTCGGCTCTTCAAGCAGTTAGACCTGGTGGAAAAGTTATTTTAGTAGGGGTATCATTAGATACAATTACTTTCCCATCTATTATGGCTGTAATGAAAGAAATTACCGTTCAAGGAGCAATTGCTTATACTAAAGAAGAATTTCAAACTTGTATTGATTTAATGGCTAATAAACAAATTGATATGAAACGATTTGTTGATGATGTAGTTTCACTTGATAGAGTACAAGAATCATTTGAAAGATTAACATCAGGTACTGATTCAGCCGTTAAAATATTAGTAGATCCAAATATTTAAAATCAAAGGTAAAATATATAAAAAATTTAAATCGCAATTTTATTAATAAATTGTGATTTTTTTAATTAATATAAGTAAAAAAAATAAGGTAACTTTTTTTTATTAGTTCCCTTATTTTTTTTATAAAAATTCTTTTAATCTTTCTACAGCTTTTTCTTGCATTGTTACATACTTTTTAATTAATTCATGAACATCCTTTTCAGTATCTTTATGATTTAATAATTTTCTTCCTTCAATAATCCCCATGTTAGTGCCTTGCAATAATAATTCAGTTATTTTTGATGTACTATCATCCATAATAGTTTTCATTTCTATTCCGTACCAAGTCATTACCTTATTAATAGCATTTGTTTCATGTGGCTTTTTTTCACTATCATTATATTCAGGATATAGTTTACTTATTTCATCTTTAATTTCCTTATATTCACGATATTGATTATTTAATTCTTTTTTTAAAGACTCATCTTTAACCTTATCCATAATATAATGAATTGCATCCATGCCCATGCAAGCTCCTTTATTTAATTCATCTAAAACATTAATTTCATTATCCATAATTATCATTCTCCTTATATACTTATTTTGAATCATTTAAATAATTTTATTCTAGAATATTTTTATTATTTATTAATATATAATAATAGGAGGTTATATGTCAAAATTAAAAATATATTTTAAATCAATATTAGTTCCAGTAATTGTAGGAGCGATAGTCGGATTATTTATTTCCAAATCTATAGATTATAAATATTTAGAAAAACCTTTTTTATCGCCACCAGGATTTATATTTCCAATTGTATGGACAATTTTATATATTTTAATGGGAATATCTTATGGAATATTAAAAAATAGAAATTTAAATGATAATAAAATAAAAAGAATTTATTATTTACAATTATTTGTTAATGCTTTATGGTCAATATTTTTCCTTTTATTAAAATGGAGATTATTTTCTTTTTGGTGGATAATATTATTAGACATTTTAGTTATTATAATGATATATTCTTTTTACAACAAAGAAAAATTATCAGGTTTATTACAAATATTTTATTTAATTTGGGTATTATTTGCTTCTTATTTAAATCTTACTATCTATCTATTAAATAAATAAGAAAATATTAAGAGAGATTTAATTTTTGCAAACTCTGTATTTGCATACTCCTAAAACATGATTATTATATAATAATTGTGTGGTGGTAGTATGCACGAAGAAAAATTTAAATCCAAAGATGATATACAATATATTGTAGGTACTAATGTAAGAAAAATGTGTAAAGAAAAGAAAATTAATTTGATGGAATTTTCTGAAGAAATAGATATATCTTATGAATATTTAAGACATATAGTAAGTACTAATGGTCAAAAATCTTTATCATTTTATTCAATGTATAAGATTGCTAAAACACTTGGCGTAACTATGGATGAAATGTGTAACGGAATATTTGATGATAAAAACAAAAGAAAAATTGAATAAAATTCAATTTTTTGATTTAAATATAGTTAAACAAATTTTAATATTATTTATAGACTATTGATTTAATTTTGCAATAGTATAAAACTTACAAATTTAAGTTTAACCAAGTGCAACATCTAAAATCATCATAACTGAAAATCCAATTAATGTAAACAAGGCCATTAAGTCCTTTTTTTTATTAGTTTGACTTTCAGGTATTAATTCTTCAACTACAACATATATCATTGCTCCTGCAGCGAAAGATAATAAAAAAGGCAAAAGAATCTGAACTTTTATTACAAGCACTGCACCTATAACCCCTGCTATAGGTTCTACAATACCAGAAAGTTGGCCTATAAAAAATGATTTATTGCGACTAATACCTTCGCGTCTTAAAGGCATACTAACAGCAGTACCTTCTGGAAAATTTTGAAGACCTATTCCAAGAGCTAGAGTCCATGCTGCAGCAAGTGTCGCACCATTTAATCCATAAACTACAGAGCCAAAAGCAACGCCAACTGCCATACCTTCAGGAATATTGTGTAGTGTAATGGAACTTATAAGCATAATACATCTTTTTTTATTAAATGAACCATCATTATTAGGATGTCTTTTTATATATATATCGTAAACTTTATCTCCGATAAATAGTAAAAATCCACCACTAAAAAAGCCTAAAAAAGTAATAACCCAAGGAATTAAATTTAAACTTTCAGCCATATCAATAGCAGGCGCTATAAGAGAAAAAAATGATGCGGCTATCATAACTCCTCCAGCAAATCCTAACATTCCATCCATTATATTTTTATTTACATTTTTAAAGAAATATACCAAAGATGCTCCGACTGCAGTTACACTCCATGTAAAAATAGTTGCAAGTAGTGCTTGAATAATAGGGTTTAAAGATAAAATCTTATCTATCATAAAATCACCATTATATACTATTCTAGTTTAAAAATACGATATAGGCATTTTAATTAATAATTTAATAGTAATTTAAATAAATACATGATATACTAATAAGGGTGGTAAAATGGAATTAATAATAGGTTCACATGTATCTTTTACAAAAGATGATCAGTTAATAGGGAGTGTAAGAGAAGCAATAAGTTATAATTCTAGTACATTTATGTTTTATACAGGTGCTCCACAAAATACACTTCGTGTAGCTTTAGATGAAAATAAAACTAAGGAAGCATATGCTCTTATGAAAAAAAATAATATAGAATTAAAAAATTTAGTAGTTCATGCTCCTTATATAATAAATCTTGCAAATATAAAAAATTTTGATTTCAATATTAAATTTTTAAAAGAAGAAATATCTAGAGTAGAAAGTTTAGGAATAGAAAAATTAGTACTTCATCCAGGAAGTCATGTAGATGTTGGAGTAGATGTAGGACTTAAAAATATAATAGATTCTTTAAACATGGTATTAACAGAAAATACTAAAGTAATTATATGCTTAGAGACAATGGCAGGTAAAGGTACAGAACTTGGAAAAAATTTTGATGAATTAAAAACTATAATAGATGGTGTTAAGTATAAAGATAAAATCGGTGTATGTATGGATACATGTCATTTAAATGATGCAGGATATGATTTAACAAATTTTGATTTAATACTAGATGAATTTGATAAAAAAATAGGTTTAAAATACTTAAAAGTTATACATATAAATGATTCTAAAAATGTAATAAATTCACATAAAGATAGACATGAAAATATAGGTTATGGAACCATAGGGTTTGATAAACTAATAAAAATAATATATCATGAAAAATTAAAAGAAATTCCTAAAATATTAGAAACTCCTTATGTAGAAAAGCATGCTCCATATAAAGAAGAAATAGAAATGATTAAATCAAAAAAATTTAATGATAACTTAATAGAGGATATTTTAAAATAAATAACCTTTATATCTTTCTTTATAAAATTTAAATAATGTTTGAATTTTTTCAAAATCATTTTGATTAATATTATTTTTTAGCAATTCTAAATATTTAGAATCATTAACTAATATATCTTCATAATTTTCTTTAATCATTTTAAGCAAAAATTCAAGTTCTTCACTATTTAAATGAATGTCATGCTTTATTCCAAAATCGTTTAATTTATTAGTATCAAGTAAATCTATATAATTACGAATTAAACTTTTCATAGTCTCACCATCTTTCCATATAATATATGATTAAATAAAATAATAATGAATAAAATAATAGTAGGTGATTAATGTGTTAAAAATAAATAATTTCTTTTTTCAATTAAAATATATTATTTATGAAAAAAAAGATAAATAAATCAACTAAGAAGCATATAAAAAAAGTTAGTAAATCTAATACTACAAAAAAAAGAATAAATAAGTATAAATATTTAAAGAAGAAAATAAATATAGAGGAGTTAATTGAAAAAAGATACACAATACTTGTAATTATAATTGCTATTGTAATGTCATTATTATTAATAAGATTATTTTATATACAGATAATAAGAAATAAACACTATAAAAGTGAACTTGAAACTCTCATAGTTAATGTTATAGAAGGTGATTCCGCACCAAGAGGTAGAATATACGATAGAAATGGAAATTTAATAGTAGATAATGTATCCACTAAAACAATATATTATAAAAAACCAAGTAAAGTAAAAACTGAAGATGAGATTAAGATAGCTTATAAAGTTGGGGAATATATAGAGGTAGATTATTCTAAATTGACAGAGAATATGCTAAAAAAATTCTGGATATTAAATAATGAAGAAGAATCTGATAAAAGAATAACAGATGAAGAATGGAATGATTTGAGTTTAAGAAAATTAACTTCCAATGATATAGAAAATTTAAAACTCGAAAGAGTAACAGATGATGATTTATCTATTTATGATGAAAAAGATAAAGAAGCATGCTATATATATAATTTAATGAATAAAGGTTATTATTATACAGAAAAAAATATTAAGAACAAAGATGTAACAGATGAAGAATTTGCTCGTATTGCAGAAAACATAGATGAATTACCAGGATTTAATGTAAAATTAGATTGGGATAGAGATTATAAATATGGAAATGTTTTCAGGTCAATACTTGGAAGTGTGTCATCTAGTGAAAGTGGTCTTCCATATAATTTAAAAGAATATTATTTAGATAAAGGATATGAACTTACTGATAGAGTGGGGACAAGTTACATAGAGTATCAATATGAAGAATATTTGAGGGGACAAAAAGCAAAATATCAAGTAAATAGTGATGGAACATATGTAGAACTTGAAAAAGGATCTAGAGGTAACGATATAGTACTTACAATAGATATTAATTTACAAAAGGCGGTAGAAGAAATCCTAGAAGAAGAACTACGCATAGCGAAAAATGAACCTAATACTCAGTATTTTGATAAATCTTATGTAATAATAAATGATCCTAATACAGGTGAGATACTTGCAATGGCAGGTAAACAAATAGTTTCTGACGATGATGGATATAAAATATTAGACTATACGCCAGGAGTTATAACATCATCAGTTACACCGGGTTCTATTGTAAAAGGAGCATCTCATATAGTAGGATATAATACAGGTGCACTTAAAATAGGAGAAGTTAGAAATGATGCATGCATTAAAATAGCAGCTACTCCAATAAAATGTTCACTCATAGAATATGGAAATATTAATGATATAGAAGCACTTAAATATTCATCAAACACATATCAGTTTCAAACTGCTATGAAAGTTGGTGAAGGTAATTATAGATATAATGCACCACTAAAGATAAATGAGAGTGCATTTGATATATATAGAGATACATTTAAGCAATTTGGACTTGGAACTTTTACAGAAATAGATTTACCAAATGAATCTTTGGGTTATAAAGGTCAAAGTAGATTATCTGGATTATTATTAGATTTTTCAATTGGACAATATGATACATATACGCCAATACAAATTGCTCAATATATGTCAACAATTGCAAATGATGGTGAAAGGATGCAACCATATTTACTTAAGGCAGTATTTGATTCTAAAAAAGGCTCATTAACAGATGTAATATATGAAACAGAACCTAAGGTATTAAATAAAGTTGATACTGAAGAAGAGTATTTAAATAGAGTGAAACAAGGATTAAATGAAGTAATGTTACCTGGTGGAACAGGATATGGATATGTAGGTTATGAACATACTGCTGGTGGAAAGACAGGAACTGCTCAAAGTTTCTTGGATACAGATGGAGATGGAAAAATAGATACGGCAACAACTACAACCACATTTTCTGCATTTGTACCATTTGAAAATCCACAAGTAGTATTTACTATAATTTCACCAGATGTTGCACCCGAAAATGTAACTTATAATGGCATGAGTAAGGTAAATACACGAATAAGTCAAAAAGTTAGTAAAAAATACTTTGAAATTTATGGATAATTTGTTATAATATACTAGTAAAATTAAAAAAGGAGGAGAAACTATGGCCAAAAAAGGAGAAGCAAGACAAAGAGTAACTCTAAAATGTACTGAATGTGGTGAAGAAAATTTTCGTACAGAAAAAAATAAAAAAAATACTTCAGATCGTTTAGAATTAAATAAATATTGTCCAAAATGTAACAAAAATACTCTTCATAAAGAATCAAAATAAAAATAAGAGCGGAGGAAAAACATGTTTAACGTAAATGATATAAAAAATGGTATGACTATACTTTTTGAAGATAATATATATACAGTACTTGAATTTTCACATGTTAAACCTGGTAAGGGTGCTGCATTTGTTCAAGTAAAACTTAAAAATTTACGTTCTGGGTCAATTGTTGAAAAAAGATTTAACTCAGGAGTAAAACTTGAAAAAGCTATGGTAGAAAAAGTAGGAATGCAATTTTTATATGCAACAGGTGATTCATATAATTTCATGAATATGGAAACTTATGAGCAAATAGAACTTACAAAAGATCAATTAGGTGATAATGTAAATTACTTAAAAGAAGGACTAGATGTATTAATTTCATTCTATGAAGGAGAACTTTTAGGTGTTATTTTACCAGCACAAGTAGATTTAAAAGTTATTAAAACAGAACCTGCTGTAAAAGGTAATACAACTAATAATGCTACTAAAGATGCAACTCTTGAAACAGGATTAGTTGTAAAAGTACCATTATTTATTGAACAAGATGAAATTGTATCAATATATACTGCTGATGGTAAATATGCATCAAGAGCTTAAAGATTAGTAAAATAATCTTTTTTTATTGAAAAAAATAAAAAAATGTGATAGTATGTACTATGTAAGGTATTATTTTATACTAAAAGTAAATAAATAATGTAGTTGTTTATAAAATTTATTTAATAAATAGGAGGTAAATAATGGAAAATATAATTGATTTATTAATAGAAATAACAAAAACATATAATGAAAAAGCAGAAGAAAATGAATATTTATTAAATTCGAAAAACGCTGAACTTGAAAAAATAGAAAGTGAAATTAAAAATAATCGTATTGAAAGTTCAAAAAAAATAAACTATTTAAAACAAAGATTAGAAAGATATCAAGAAGAGGAAAAACAACCTTATGATATTGAAGAACCTTCATTTGATGAAGTGATAGAACAAGAATATGAAAATAAATTAAAAGAACTTAATGCAAAATTAATTGAACTTAATATTAGAAAAGACGAACTTTCAAATGATTTGAATAGTTATTTAAATTATAAAGAGCAACTAAGGGAAGCTTTCATTCAATACAAGACAGATCCTAATTGTGTACCTGTAGCAGATGTTGTAGGAAAAAATTTTGATAGAAAATATGCTGATAAGATAGAAATTATATCTAGAGAATTAAGTAATTTAACTGATGAAATAAAAAAAATTGAATCTGAAATTGCAAAATTAAAACTTGATAGATATACAGAATTTGGAAAAGAAACACCTATTGTTTCTAGTAAAAGAGAACAATTAAATGATGAATTAAAAAAAGAGTATTGGAAAAAAGAATCTGAAATAATAGATGAAATAAAAAAAGTAGAAGAAGAAACACAAACTATAGAAGAAGCATTAATTAATTCTTATAATCAGGTGCTTGCAAAACCGGATTTTTCTAAAGTTTACTTAAAAGAAATGTTCGAATTAAAATCTGAGTTAATAAGTAAAATATTAGAACCATTAAAAATAAAAGTTAATGATGAGTTAAAAACTAAAAATGATTCTGAGAATGAAATTATTAATCCAATATTAGAAGTTAGAAATAAAAAGTTAGAAGAACGCAACCATATATCATCAAAATTATCTGAAACAAGTTCAAAACTTAGTGAAAACTCTGATTCTATTGGTATTATGAAAGAATTAATAGAAAAATATAGTAAAATTTCAAATGATATTACTAGTCTAGAGAGTAAAACTTTAGTAGATATAGAACCATTAGAAAAAGAAATAGATAGATTAGGACAATGTATAGAATTAATTGATAAAACTAGTAATTTACTTGGTGTAACAGATGAAGAAGTTAGTGCTAATGAAGCAGCATTTACAAAAGAAGAACAAGATGAATATGATAGAAGACAATTAAAAGAAATAGATAGATTTAATAAAGTTCTTCCACTAGCAAATGTTCTTTCAATAAGAGAAGAAAATCAAATTGAGGATGAGATCTCAATTAATGTTCAATTAATGTAAAAAAATCTTAATTATGTTAATTTATGGTGCAAAATAAAAAAATGAATTTATATATAGAAATGTAATTGATTATTACATTTTTTTTACTCAAAAACAACAAAAATTTTAATCATTTTATTGAAAAATAACTAAATATATGATAAACTTTATATGGTGATGGTATGAATAACAGGGGTTTTACATTAGTTGAACTTACTGCGATTATAATCATATTAGCATTAATCTTTTTAATTGCTTTTCCTAATTTACAAAACATACTAAGAAATGATAAAGAAAAACAATATGAAACAATGGTAAAAGATTTATGCTTAGCAGGAGAAGAGTATATATATTCAAATTTAAGTAACTTTGGCGAATTTATACCTGGTGAAAAGATAGAAATTACAATAAACGATTTAATAAAAAATGATGTTATAGATGACAAAATAAATCCTAAAAGTAGAAAAAGTGTAAAATATGATGTGTTAATTTACACAGTACTTGTGGATGAAACTTTAGAATGTAGTTATAATGAATAAGAAGGAAGGTTAGTTATGTTAGAAAAAGGTAAAATAATAAAATTGGATGATAAAAAAGAGTATTTAGTTGTTAATAGAATGGAATTACATAGTATAAATTATGTATATTTAATTACAACTACTAAACCTTTAGAAATCTTAATAGCAACTGAAAAAGTTGTAGATGGAAAAATTTCTTTAGAAGAGGTAAAAGACAATAATGAATTGGATTACGTGTTAAGTAAATTAGTACTTACAAAAGAAGCTGATGAATAAAATTAAAGGAGGTAACTATGGAAAATATTTCAATGGAAATAGAACAGATAATTAAACTATTGGATGAAATTATGAAAAATGATTCTTATAATGATGAAGAACTTAATGATTTAAAAAGTAAAATAAAAGAAACTTTAAATGACTTAAAATTAAAAAAATTAGAACATATGCTAGAAATTTTAACTAAGAAGAAATTAGGACAATCATATGATGATATAAATACAGATGAAATAGATAAAGAAATAGCTATATTGACAAATGCTTTAGAAACTATAGAAAATAATAATTTAATTGAAATTAATAATATTGTAAATAACTTTAATGTAAATAACTTTGAGAGTTCAGAATCAGTGGCACCTGTTGTCAAAGGTGGTGCGTCTGAAAAAGAATTTAAGTCTAAGGAAATAGAAGATCAAAATTTTGAAGAATCATCTAGTAAAGAACTAAAAGCTATTGATGTATATGATATAGATAGACAATTAACAGAAGTAGGTAAACCAGAAGAAAAATATGAAGATGAAAAAACAAATGAAAAAAAAGAAAAGTCAACATTTGAAATTGATTACAAAGATATAATAGATGAAAGACCATTTTTTAATACTACACCTAATGATTTAGTAGTTGAAACTGATGATATCATATTAAATACTGAAGTAACTGAACAGGGTGTAATTGCTGATAGCATAAGTCAATTGTGTATACATATTTATAATGATGTTGTTAACGGGATTGAGAAATTAGATAAGGTAAGATTAGATGGAAAAAAGGAAAATCCAAATGCTAAATATATAAGTACTAAATCAGGTGATGATGAAAAATATTATTTTCATAAGGGTATTGATGATGTGGCTGAACTTCCATATGGCGAATACATTAATGTTGATGAAGTTTTAGATGCTATTCAAAAATATTATGAAAAGAATAGAAATACAGTATACACTGTAAAAGAACAAAATAAAGAATTTAGTATATCAGTAACAAAATTGAAAAAAATTGAAAAATTGTTAAAAAAATGTAATATGTTATACTTAGTAAAAAATAAAAAACTTACAAAAGGTGATTTCGTAGCTGTTTATGGCAAAAAGGCTTTTTCTAATTATTTTGATATAAAAATAAATGACAAAATAAATACAAGTACTAAAGAAGGTACTTATGTAAATTCTGTAGATTTAATAGCCATGTTAAGTAGTCTATTAAAATCTAAAAATAAGCAATTAGAATGGTTAAGAGAAATAAAGAAAGGTATAGATTTTAAAGATAAAGAGAATACAGATGAAGAAGAAACTATTAAACATAACAAATAGTTTCTTTTTTTTATTCAAAAATAGTAAAAATTATTTAAAATGAAATTTATTTTTGGTATACTATATATATGGTGATAGTATGGAAGTAAAACTAAAAAAACTTGCAGATAAATTAATTTTGTCAGATACTTGTATAAAGGAACTTGATACAGGTAAATTAATTAAAATAGTAGGTAATAAAGATAAAACTAAATACAATTTTTATATAGAATTAGAAAATAATATCACAATAGAAAGTTTTATGGAACTTAAAGAAAAATTATGTGATTACTATAATAATTTTGAAAGTGTTAATATAATATTTAATATTAATAATTTGAATTATGATTTAGTTAAAGATTATTTCAAAATGATAATAGATAATTTTTCTGAAGATAGTGTAATGCTTAAAAGTTTTAAAGATAATAAGATTGAATATGAAAATAATACATTAAAAGTTTATGTTAATAATATAGCAGAGCAAAAAAAATTAGAAGAATATAAACTAAAAATAGAAGAATATTATTACAGACTAGGTTATGAAAATTTGAACTTAGATATAATAAATCTTGACAAGCAAGAAGAAGATTTTGAAATAAATACAGTAGATGTTGATTTAACAAATGCAAGTATAGAACCTAAAAAAGAGAGTTATATTCCTAATTGGAAAAAAAATTATACACCTAAAAAAATAGAAACAGTAGATGATCCAAATGTAATATTAGGGCATGTAATAGATACTTCTTTATCTCGAATGGATACAATATCAGGTAAAATACCTCTTATAGCAGTTGAAGCAGAAATATTTGGAATAGATGTTAGAGAAACTAAAACAGATTTTAGAATAATAACACTTAAAATTACTGATAGAACAGATAGTATATATGCTAAAATATTTGTTACAGGTGACGAGGAGACTAAAAGAATATCTAAATTACTTAAAGTAGGTGAATGGTATAAATTTAGAGGCTCTATAAAAGATGATAAATATTCAAATGAAGATGTATTTAATATAACAGACATAAATAAGAGTGATCACATTGAAAAAACTTTAGTAGATGATGCACCAATAAAAAGAGTTGAACTTCACGCACATACTATGATGAGTCAAATGGATGGAGTAACCAAATTAGACTTAGGAAAGCACACATGTGAACTTGTAAGTAGAGCAATTGATATGGGTTATAGAGGAGTTGCTATTACAGATCATAGTGGCTGTCAGGCATTTCCAATCGCATATGGAATAATAAGTTCATATAATAAGAAAATAGAAAATCCCAAAGATCATTTTAAAGGTCTATATGGTACAGAACTTACACTTGTAGATGATACGATAAATATAGTGGTAAGAACAAGTGAAGAGCCACTTAATGGTACGACATATGTAGTATTTGATACAGAAACAACAGGATTTAATGCAGCAGGTGGAGATCAAATGATTGAAATAGGTGCAGTTAAAATATGTGATGGAAATATAATAGATAGATTTGATGAATTAATAGATCCAAAAAGACATATACCAGATAAAATAACTGAACTTACATGTATAACAGATGAAATGGTAAAAGGAAAAGATAGTGAAGAGGAAGTAACTAAGAAGTTTCTAAAATGGGCAGGAGATCTTCCTATGGTAGCCCATAATGCTAAATTCGATATATCATTTATAGAAATGTCTATGAAAAAATATAATTTAGGAGAATTTAAAAACACAGTAATAGATACATTAGAACTATCTAGAACACTTGATCAAGGTTTTGCTAGACATGGACTATCTGCACTTGTAAAAAGGTATAATGTACCTTGGGAGGAAGATGCTCATCATAGGGCAGATTACGATGCAGAAGGAACTGCTTTAGTATTTAGCAAAATGCTCCAAAAGTTAACTATACAAAATTTTAAAACAATAAAAGATTTAGATAAATTAATATCTAAAGATGAAATATATAAATTTGGTAGAACATACCATTTTAATGCTATAGCAAAAAATAAAGTAGGATTAAAAAATTTATTTAAAATAATATCTCTTGCTAATACAACTTATCTTTATAAAACACCTAGAATACTTAGAAGTAAATTAGAAGAACTCAGAGAAGGTTTACTCATAGGTAGTGGTTGTTATGAATCAGAAGTATTTATAGAAGCGAGAAGTAAAGAGGGAGAAGAGTTAACTAATATAATAAATTTTTATGATTATGTTGAAGTTCAACCACCAGAAGTATATGGTCATTTAATACAAACAGGAGATTTTAAAGATGAAATAGAACTTCAAAATCATATAAGAAAGATAGTAAATGCAACAAAAGAATCTGGTAAAATAATAGTTGCTACAGGAGATGTACACCATTTTACAAGAGAAGATAAAATATATAGAGAAATAATAATAAACCAAAAAGTACCTGGTGGTGGAAGACACCCACTTGCCAAAAATAATATTACTAAAATTCCTTCACAACACTTTCGTACAACTCGAGAAATGCTAGATGATTTTGAATTTTTAGGAGAAGATTTAGCTTATGAAATAGTTGTAGAAAATACAAATAAAGTACTTGATAGTGTAGATGAGATAGAAGTAATAATAGATACAGGTGGTATTCCTTTCTCACCTCGTGTAAAAAGCGACGATGGAAAAAGTTATTTAGATTGTCCGAGAGTAGTAACAGATTTAGTTTATACAAAAGCAAGTGAATGGTATGGAGATCCTTTACCATACAATATAGAGGGTAGAATAGCTACTGAACTATATGGAGACATAGTATACAAATGTTGTAAAGAAAAGTTAGATAAAGAAAATTTAAGTGAGGATGAATTAGAAAAAAAAGTATATTCTAATATACATGAAATTATACTTAAAGGTTTTGACAGTGTAAAAGAAATGTTAAAAGAATATGTAAAAGAAAAATGGACAGAAGAAGATGGGGAACTAAATGATAAGTCATTGGAGAAAAAAATAAAGAAAAATTTAGGAGGTATAATAGGTGGAGGATTTGATCCAATATACTTAATAGCTCAAAGATTAGTTAAACACTCAAATGATGATGGATATTTAGTAGGTTCCCGTGGATCCGTTGGATCAAGTTTTGTTGCAACTATGATGGGAATAACAGAAGTAAATCCTCTTCCAGCACATTATCGTTGTCTTAAATGCAAACATAGTATATTTAAGGATGATAAAGGTAATGAACTGGGTGCAACTTATTCATGTGGATTTGATTTACCAGATATGAAATGTCCAAAATGTGGCGAACCTTTATATAAAGATGGTCAAGACATGCCATTTGCTACTTTCCTTGGATTTAATGCAGATAAAGTTCCAGATATAGACCTTAACTTTTCAGATTTAAATCAAGCATCTGCACATGAATATACAAAAGTATTATTTGGTGTCGACAATGTATATAGAGCAGGAACAATAGGTACAGTTGCAGATAAAACGGCATATGGTTTTGTAAAAGGATATTGTGAAGATAAAAATATAATAATGCGTTCAGCAGAAATGGAAAGGTTAGCTATTGGTTGTACTGGAGTAAAAAGAACAACTGGGCAGCACCCAGGTGGAATAGTAGTTGTACCAGATTATATGGATGTATCAGACTTTACACCTTTTCAATTTCCAGCAGAAGATTCTACAAGTGCCTGGAGGACAACTCACTTTGATTACCATGCAATAGATCAAGATTTGCTTAAACTAGATATATTAGGTCATTCTGATCCAACACAACTTCGTATGATACAAGATTTAACAGGTATGGATATATTAACTGTACCTCTTGATGATAAAGAAACAATGAGTATTTTTACAGATACTAGTGCTTTAGGGGTAACTAATGAGCAAATAATGTGTCCAACAGGAACCCTTGGAATACCTGAATTTGGAACACCTTTTACAATAAGCATGGTATATGAAACAAAACCAAAAACATTTGCTGAATTAATAAAAATATCAGGACTTTCACATGGTACCGATGTTTGGCTTGGGAATGCACAAGAATTAATAAAAAACAACATAGTACCATTTAAGGAAGTTATAGGCTGTCGTGATGATATAATGGTATACCTTATGTATCACGGCGTAGAACCTATAAAAGCATTTAAAATAATGGAATTTGTTCGTAAAGGAAAGGCATCAAAAGATCCTGAAACTTGGGCTATTCATAAAGAGACCATGGAAAAAGCTGGAATAGAAAAATGGTTTATAGATTCGTGCGGAAAAATAAAATACATGTTCCCTAAAGCTCATGCAGCCGCTTATGTAATAAGTGCTTTTAGAATTGCTTGGTACAAAGTACATATGCCAGTATATTTTTATGCATCATGGTTAACTAGTAAAGCAACTGATGTAGATGTTGAAACAATGATAAAAGGATATGATGCTATAAAAGAAAAAATAATAGAAATTCAAAATAAAGGATATGAGGCTACAAATAAAGAAATGGGGCAACTTGAAAGTTTAAAAGTATGTTTAGAAGCTACGGCACGTGGTATTAAATTTTTGCCTGTAGATCTTAATAAAAGTAATTCAACTATATGGGATGTAAGAGATAATCAGTCAATATATCCACCATTTTCAAGTATAGATGGATTAGGTGACACAGTTGCCAAAAATATAGTAGAAGAAAGAGAAAAAAGACCATTTTTAAGTATAGAAGAAGTTCAACATAGAGCTAAAATATCAGGAACGTTAATAGAAAAAATGAAATCAATGGGTATATTTGCAGGAATGAATGAGACAAACCAATTGAGTTTATTTGATTTATAAAAATGGTATATCAATTCTAAAATAGTATAGATTGATTAATCTACTAATTAATTCAGAAGAAATTCTGAATTTTTTTAAATATACAGAATTTTTATATTGTTAATATAAAGTATTTAGAGGAAAATAAAAAACATTATAGAAATTAAATTATTGTAGTTTTTCTGTTGTAAAAATTAAAAAATAACTTTTGACATATAAATTTAATTATGGTATAACATATCAAAATCTATTAAAAATTAAAAATTAATCGCATGTATAATTAAATGTAAATCTAGTTAAAAATATTTTTTTTATTTAAAAATAATGTTATAATATATATATAAGTTATAAGTTTAGGAGCGAGTAATTATGGCAAAAAAGAAAAAAAGAAAAGATGAAAATAAAGAAGAAAGTGGATATATAGTAGAACTTAAAGGAATATTACTTGTACTTATAGCAATTATAGGTTTATGTCCGTTTGGTATAGTTGCAAATTTCATAAAAGGTTTTGCATGTTTCCTTTTTGGAACACTATGGGCATTATTTCTAGTATTTATAGGTATTATAGGTTTTTATATAATAGTAAAAAGAAAATATCCCAAATTACTTTCAGGAAAAACAGTAGGTATTATAGTTATATTAATAGGAATACTTACCCTTTTACACATAAACTATATAAAAGCAGATGGTATTGATCCTAATAATTTTAAATTTATGGATGATACTTTTAAAATATTTAAATCTACTACAGATAACGTAATGAAAAGTATAAAAAATAGTGTTTGGTGTGTAGAGACTGGAGGGGGAATAATAGGCGCTATTTTTATAAGTGTGTTTACATCCCTTTTAACACTCAATGGAGCAAAATTTATTTGTATTATTTTAATATTATGTGGATTAATAATTTACACAGGTGTATCTCTTTATGAAGTATTTAAAAAGACAGGAGATAAAGTTAAAAATGTTGCAAATAAAGTTCATATGAATAAAGAAAAGAAAGATGAAGAAAAAACTAAAAGTTCTGATACTAAAATACAATCTCCAGAGGAAATAAAAGAAGAGCAACCTATAGAAGAAAAATCAGCAATTATAATGACACATAATGATGAAGGTGAAGTTATAAACAAAAAATATGTATTTCCACCTATGTCACTTTTAAATAAATCTCAAAAAGCAGATGGAAAAGAAAATGATCTTGCAATAAAAAACAATATACCAATACTTATTCAGGTATTAAAAGATTTTAATATAGAAGCACATGTTGTAGATACACATGTTGGACCTGCGGTAACACAATACGAACTTGAAATAAAAGCAGGAACTAAGGTAAGTAAAATACTTAGTTTAAATAGAGAAATTGCACTTGCACTTGCTGCAAAAGATGTTCGTATTCAAGCACCCATTCCAGGTAAAAATACTATAGGTATAGAACTTCCAAATAAAAATATATCTATGGTATCAGTTCGTGAGGTTTTAGCAAGTGTACCAGCATCAAAATCAAATTCTAAATTACTTGCAGTATTAGGTAGAGATATAATGGGTGAACCACAATGGATGGAAATAAATAAAACGCCACACCTTTTAGTAGCAGGTTCAACTGGTAGTGGTAAATCAGTATGTATAAATAGTATATTAGCATCTATTTTAATGCGTAGTAAACCGGATGAAGTAAAACTAGTACTTGTTGATCCTAAAAAAGTAGAACTTTCAATTTATAATGGAATTCCTCATTTACTTGCGCCAGTTGTAACAGATCCAAAACGTGCGAACATTGCTTTAAAAAGAATTGTATCAGAAATGGAAAGACGTTATGACGTATTTGAAGAAAGTAAAACAAAAAATATTGAAAGTTATAATGCTTATATAGATAAAAAGAATGAAGGACTTCCAGACAATGAAAAAGAAAAACGTATGCCATTTATAGTAGTAATAATAGATGAACTTGCAGATTTGATGTTAGTTGCTGCAAAAGAAGTAGAAGATTCTATTATGCGTATAACACAAATGGCTCGTGCAGCGGGAATACATTTGATAGTAGCAACCCAAAGACCATCTACAGACGTAATTACAGGAGTTGTTAAAGCAAATATTCCATCACGTATATCATTTGCCGTATCTAGTGGTATAGATTCGAGAACAATACTAGATATGACTGGTGCAGAAAAGTTGCTTGGAAAAGGTGATATGTTATTTCTTCCACAGGGAACTAACTCTCCACTTCGTATACAAGGTACATTTATATCAGAAGAAGAGACTAAAGCTTTAGTAGACTTTGTCTGTGCGCAGCAGAAAGCTCATTATGATGAGACTCTACTTATGGATGAAGAAGAAAAAGGTGCGACAACTATGACAGAAAGTAAGGATGATTATGAAGAGCCTTTATATAATGAAATAGTAGATTTTGTAGTTAGTCAAGGTAAAGCAAGTGCTTCGCTTCTACAAAGAAGATTTCGTTTAGGATATAATAGAGCAGCAAGGTGTATAGATTTACTTGAAGAACGTGGAATAATTGGACCAGCAAACGGAGCCAAACCTCGTGAAGTTTTACAAAAACCTAATGAAGAATAATAAATTTCGACAAAATAAAACAGCTGATTAAGATACAATAAAAATGGTGATAATATGAAGAAATATTTATTTACATTTTTATGTTCTCTAATAATCGGCTTTTTTCTTGCTAACTTTTTTATAAAACAATATAAAAATAGTACAGGTATAAAAGTATCTTTAAATAGTGAAGAGTTATATTTTATACAATATGGTGTTTTTTCAAGTAAAGAAAGCATGGAGGAAAACACACTACAACTTCAAAATTATGTATATAATTTAGAAGATAACTTATATTATGTTTATGTAGGTATAACAAAAGATAGTTTAATTGCAGATAAAATAGTAGAATATTATAAAAGAATAAATTATGAAACAATAATAAAAAAATTTAATATACAAAATAAAGAATTTATAAAATTACTAGATAATTATGATAATGTATTAAGTAGTACAGATGATGATATTGTTATTGCTTCCGTTTTAAATCAAATTTTAATGAAATATGAGGAGGTAGTAATAAATGGGAGTCAAAATTAAAGATATACCAATAAATGATAGACCATGTGAAAGATTAATAGAAAATGGTGTAGAAACATTAAGTAATGAAGAATTGATTGCTATAATATTTAAGACAGGCTTAAGAGGAGCATCTGCTAAAGATTTAGCTAGTCTTCTTTTAAGTAAGATAGGAGATATAAAAAAGTTAAATAATGTAAACTATGAATATTTAAAAAAAATAAAAGGTATAGGTCAAAGTAAAGCATGTAATTTACTAGCAACTATAGAACTTGGTAAAAGAATAAATAGAGAAGTAGATTCTATAAAAAATATAAAATTGAATAACTCAGAAATCGTATATAAGTTTTATAAAAATAAATTAGGTGATAAAAAACAAGAACATTTTTATGCAGTATATTTAGATAACCAAAAAAAAATAATAAGCGATAAGTTGCTTTTTATAGGTACAATAAATTATAGTATGGTACATCCCCGTGAAGTTTTTAAAGAAGCATATTTACTTGGTGCATCAGCAATTCTTTGTATACATAATCATCCAAGTGGTAATCCACTTCCAAGTAAACAAGATTTTGATGTAACAAACTCTTTAATAGAAGTAGGCAAAATACTTGGAATAAAAATAATAGATCACATAATAATATGTAAAAATAATTATTATAGTTTTTTAGAAAATAACGATATAATCTTTTAAAAAAAATGGATATATATTATAATTAGATGGGTGATAAAATGAAAAAGAAAAAAACGAAGTATATAGTTATTCTTATAATAGTATTATTTTTAAGTTTATTGGGAATAACATCTCATACTATAAATAAAGAGAAAAAATTAAATTTCTTCGAGAAAACACTCACTGATACAACAACTTTTATAGAAAAAATATTTTATGCACCTATAGGATATATAAAAGATAAGATAAAAGAAACAAAAGAAACAAAAAAACTATATAAAAAATATAAAGATTTAGAAAATAAAGTAGAAAAGACAGATTTATATATAAATCAAATAAAGGAACTTCAAAAAGAAGTAGCAGAACTTAAATCCATTTTAGATTTAAATTCAACATTGTCAGAATATACTTATGTAAATGCTACAGTAGTAAACAGAAATATAGGTTATTGGTATAATTTATTAACTATTGATAAAGGAAGTAAAAATGGAATAAAAATGGGTGATGCAGTAATAACTAATCAAGGATTGATAGGCAAAATAATCAATGTTAGTAATTTTTCATCTTCTGTAAAACTTATGACAACAGATCAAATACAAAATAAAATATCCGTAAAAATAGAAATTGATGATGATTACTTATATGGATTATTAGTTGGATATGATAAAGATAAAAATGTATACAAAATAGAAGGTATAACAAACTCAGATAAAGTTAAAGAAGGTAGTACCGTTACCACAACTGGTCTTACAGATTATTTTCCAAGTGGAATACTTATAGGTAAAGTATCAAAAATAGTGAAAGATGAATATGATTTAAATAGCATAGTAGAAGTAACTCCATCAGTCAATTTTGAAAATATTAGTATAGTAACTGTTTTAAATAGAAAGGCAACTGAATCATGACAGTAGTAATCTTAATACTTTCTTTTTTACTTGAAGCATCTATCTCAAATGTAATTAATTTATCTTCATTATTTATACCTCTTTTTGTAGTAACAAGTTTATCGATTCTTTATCCATATTTTAAAAACCAAAAATTTATAGTAGTAGCTATAATATGTGGTTTAATATATGACATAGCATTTACTCATTCACCATTTATAAATACACTTAGTTTTAGTTTAATCTCTTTATTTATAATGTTTTGTTATAATTATATAAATTATAATATACTGAGTTCTAATATTATAAATATAGTGACTATAATAGTTTATCAAATAATTAATTATTTTCTATTATGCATTGTTGATTATGTAAAATTTAATGAAATGAATTTACTTAAATGTATAAGTTCATCTTTAGTATTGAATATAGTATATGGTATTATAATATATTTGATTTTAAAAGGTATAAAGAAAATTTTGAATATATAAAAATGCAGAAATTAAAAATTTGCATTTTTTAATATACAGAAATTACGTACAAATATTCGTAAAAAGTATTGACAAACTATTTTTAGTTTAGTATAATGAATTTATAAATGAAGGAGGAAATTAGAAATGGTAAAATCAACATCTACTGATAAGACATTAGATCAAGTATTATCAGATATAGAAAAGCAATTTGGTAAAGGGGCAGTAATGAAACTTGGTGAAAGAGAACATCAAAAAATAGACACAATACCTAGTGGTTCAATTTCACTTGATATAGCGCTTGGAATAGGAGGATATCCTAAAGGAAGAATTATAGAAATATTTGGCCCTGAATCTAGTGGTAAAACTACATTCGCATTGCATGCTATAGCAGAAGCACAAAAAAAGGGTGGACGAGTAGCATTTATAGATGCAGAACACGCATTAGATCCTGTATATGCATCAAAACTTGGTGTAAATATTAATGAGTTATTGTTATCACAACCAGATAATGGAGAACAAGCACTTGAAATTTGTGAAGCACTTGTTAGAAGTGGAGCAGTTAGTATAATAGTTATAGATTCAGTTGCAGCTTTAGTACCACAAGCAGAAATAGAAGGTGAAATGGGAGATTCACATGTTGGTCTTCAGGCAAGACTTATGTCACAAGCACTTAGAAAATTATCTGGTATTGTAAACAAGACTAATACTGTTGTAATATTTATAAATCAATTACGTGAAAAAGTTGGAGTAATGTTTGGTAATCCAGAAGTAACACCAGGAGGTAGAGCACTTAAATTTTATGCATCAGTTCGTCTTGAAGTTAGAAAAGGTGAAACAATTAAACAAGGTACTAATATAATAGGTAGTAGGGCAAATATCAAAGTAGTAAAGAATAAAATGGCACCTCCATTCAAGAGTTGTTCTGTGGATATCATATATGGAGAAGGAGTATCACTTGAAGGTGAAATAGTAGATTTGGGTGTAGAATCTAAGGTTCTTGAAAAAAGTGGCGCTTGGTATTCATATAAAGGTGAAAAGATTGGTCAAGGTAAAGAAAACGTAAAAGATTGGCTAAAGAAAAATCCAAAAGAAAAAGAAGAAATAGAGAAAAAAGTTAGGGAATATTTTGATAATAATGATTCTCTTCAAATAGGAAACACTAGTTGCGAAGGTGACGATAATTTAGATTTTTTAGAAGATAATGAGTAATTAAAAAAAGATGATTAATTGATATGAATACCATTTATTTGTTCAAAAAATGTTATTCAGTTCAAATTCATCTTTTTATTGTTTTAGAGGTTCCAATAATTGTACCCATTACACTAGTACCTATTAATATTAAGTAAAATAATATATATTTGGTTTTAAAAGGATTACTTAATATTAAATTAAAAAGAACTAAAAGGATAGAAAATATAATTCCAAATTTTAATCCTTCAATAACTATCTGTTTGTTAGATTTTTTACCGATATAAAATCCACCAATTAATAAAGAAAGTAAAGGTATAATTATTTTAAATATGGATATTACCTTTTCTCCCATAATATTAAAGAAACTAAATATTGTAAGTAAAAAAGTCAGTATTAAAATACTTGATATACTATAAATACAGGCAAATCCTATTTTTTTTAAATATTTCATATAATCACCTAATAAATAATATTTTATTGTATAAAAAAATATTCTAGTAACACTATATAATGGTGATAAAATGTACATAAATTTAGTATTTAGAACAATATTCATGTATTTTTTTGTAATACTTGCTTATAGATTAATGGGAAAAAAAGAAGTAGGTGAACTTAGCATAGTTGATTTAATAGTTTCAGTTTTAATAGCTGAACTTATAGCGCTCGGAATAGAAAGAGAAAAGGAAAGTATATTACTCTCAGTAATACCAATATTGGTTCTAGTACTTATTCAAATTTTAATAAGTTTTATATCACTTAAGAGTGAAAGTGTTAGAAATTTAATAGATGGTAAACCAACTATAATAATCAAAAATGGAAAAATAAATTTTAAAGAAATGGTTAAAATTAGGTATTCACTTGATGATTTGCTAACCCAACTTAGGCTTAGTGGAGCAAAAAGCATTGATAAAGTAAAATATGCAGTACTTGAAAATAATGGACAACTTTCAGTATTTTGTGATGATGAAGACTATCCCTTGCCATTAATTCTTGATGGAGTTATTGATTATAATGTATTAAGTGAAATAAAAAAAGATTATAATTGGATAATGAAAATTTTGAAAAATAAAAATTTAGCGCTAGATGAAATATTCTATGCATTTTATACATGTGGCAAAGTATTTATAATAACAAAAAATGAACTATTGTAATATTTATTCTATAGTGTTATAATGAAATTGAGGTAAAGTGTATGGATAATGAATATAAAATACCTAATCACGTTGCTATAATATTAGATGGTAATGGTAGATGGGCAAAAAAAAGAGGGCTTAAAAGAAGTATGGGGCATAAAGCTGGTTTTGACACATTAAAAAAACTATCTAAATATATATTTAAAAAAGGTGTTAAAACTTTAAGTATATTTGCATTTTCAACAGAAAATTTTAAAAGAAACAAAGAAGAAGTAGATTATTTAATGGATTTACTTGTTGGAAAATTTAGAGAAATTTTAAAACAAAATAATAATACAAAAATATTGTTTTCAGGTAGAAGAACAAATTTAAGAGATGATGTATTGAATGCTCTTGAACAGATGGAAGAAGAAACAAAAAACAATACAGAATGTGTGCTTAATGTTTGTTTTAACTATGGTGGTAAAACAGATATAGTAGATGCTGCAAAAAAAATAGCAGAAGACTATAAAAATAACTTAATAGATATAAATGATTTAGATGAAGAAAAATTTGGTAAATATCTTTATAATAGTATACCTGATATAGATTTACTTATTAGAACAAGTGGTGAGATTAGAATAAGTAATTTTATGTTATTTCAATCAGCATATGCAGAAATGTATTTTCCAGAAACGTTATTTCCAGATTTTAAGGAAAAAGATTTTGATGTCGCACTTGATGTATATAATAAAAGGGATAGAAGATTTGGTGGAGTAAAATAAAAAATCACTAAACAACAAATGAAACCTAATAGTTAATATATTGTTTATTAACTTTTTTTGTGGTACAATATATAAAGTAGAAGAATAAAGATAGGGTGATTCGATGTATAATTTAGGTGATCAATTTAAATTAAACTTGGATTTAGCAGTGGCTAATCCAGAAAGTATTATACTAGGTGAAAAATATCGTTTTACAATTATTACCGAAAGAGTTATAAGATTAGAATACAATGAAAATGGTAAATTTGAAAATAATCCTACAGAACTTATCTGGTATAGAAAGTTTCAAAAACCAAATTTTGAAGTTAAAGAGAATAATATCATCCTTAATATAAGTACGAAATATTTTGAATTGACATATTTAAAAAATAGAAAATTTTCAAGTTTAAAAGTTTTACCGTCTAGTAATCTTAAGATATCTTTAAAAAATACTGATAAAGTTTGGTATTATGGAAATCCAGAAGTTAAAAATTATGGCGCAAGTGCATATAAAGTACAAGATACTACCCAAAAAATGAAAGGTATATATTCACTTGATGGATTTGCTTGTATCGATGATTCAAAATCTTCTATAATACTTGAAAATGGTGCATTTAAACCAAGAACTGAACCTGAAATAGATTTATATGTATTTATGTATGATAAAGATTACTATTATGCATTAAATGATTATTTTAAACTTACAGGATATCCACCTTTGATTCCTCGTTTCGCACTTGGAAATTGGTGGGATAAAAATCAATTTTATAATGAATTAGATATATTGACATTATTAAAAGAATTTGAATACAATAATATACCAATTTCGTTGTTTACTTTAAATAAATGGGAACTAGAAAATAGTTTTGAATTTAATCAAAATTATAAAAATCCTCAAACAATAAGTTCGATTTTTCATGATAAAGGAGTAAAATTTGGCCTTGCCTTAAACGATCCATTAATTTTTAAACAACAAAGTAATAGTTTTAATAGAATAACAAATTATTTACCTAAAGATAGTAATGGAGATATTCCATTTAACTTATATGATGAAAGAACTATAGATGCCTTCTTAAAACTTTTAATTCACCCATTAAATAATTATGGCGTAGATTATTATTCAATTAAATCATTTGATTACAAAAATTTAGATAGGGCGGTTATTTTAAAACATTTTTTGTACTATGATAACACTACTAATAAACGATCACTTATAAGTGGATATAATGGTTGTATAGCCGCTCATAGATATCCAGTAATTTATTCAGGTAAAACTACTGTTAGTTGGAATACTTTAAAAAGTATACCATCATTTAATGCTCTTGCATCAAATATAGGTGTATCATTTTGGAGTCATGACTTTGGTGGTACTATGGATGGTATTGAAGATAACGAATTATTTACTCGTTTCATTCAATTAGGTGTTTTTTCACCAATACTTAAACTTGGTTCTGAAGGTGGAAAATATTATAAAAGGGAACCATGGAAATGGGGAGTGGAAACATCAAAAATAGTAACAGATTATCTTAATTTAAGATATAAATTAATACCATATATATACACAGAAAGTTATAAGTATTTTAAATATGGAAAACCTTTAATAGAACCAATTTATTATAGATATCCAAACTTATATAATAATGCGTTATATAGTGATGAATATTTCTTTGGTAATGATATATTAGTTAGCCCAATACTTGCAAAAAAAGATCTTTTAATGAAACGTGTTATACATAAACTTTATTTACCAAGTGGTATTTGGTACAATTTCTTTACTGGGGAAAAATATATAGGTGATAAAAAATATACATTCCTCTATAAAGATAAAGATTATCCAGTATTTGTCCGTGCAGGAGCAATAATACCTTTGTCATTAAATGAAGGTAAT
>CANRPA010000013.1 GCA_947632395.1 uncultured Bacilli bacterium
ATTGGCCCAGGAATACCTTGAGGCCCTTGAGGACCAGTAGGCCCAATTACTACTCTGTTATTTATATAATATTGATACTTTTCTCTATCTTCCATAATTTTTTTTAATGCCTTCTTATATGTATCCATAATATCTCCCCTTAATACATTTTATGAACACAAAAATTAATTGTAAATGGTATATGCTTATAATTTTATAAAAATAAAAAGGGAATAATCCCTTTCTACTAATCTAATTTTTTTACGATTAGATATGCATTTACACCGTCACCTGATAAGGTAATAGTATCTGTTTGTGTACCTTGTAATGCTAAATTAAGTTGTACGATTGTTTAAAATTTTCAGCTAACATTTCATATTTTAATAGATTATTATTTTGAAACAAAAAAATTTATATGGTTCTAATTTATTTATTCATTGTATAAAATTTATAATTTTTTTATCTATATTTTTTTAATACATTATCATTAAAAATTAAATTTTCTGATTCTCCTGTTTGAGTATTAAATGCAAACTCATATGCAAGAAATTTATCACACATTTTATAATCTATACTTGTAGGTTTGAATGTTATATTAGGAAATAACTTAGAAAATGCCTTAATATATTCTTTAAAAGTGTCTATTGCTGTAAAATTCTTTTTTTCTATAGTTCGATAACCACTAACAAAACCATATTCTATGACGGTCTTTTTTGTTGTATCAATTCTTTTTAACATTTCAATTATTATTCCCTTTGAGTTATGCGGAGATGCGTGACCAACAATTCCCTTTTTATGAGCACGATCATAAAACAAAATGCCAGTACAAGTATCTAATGCAGTTGTCCCAATAATGTATTTATCTTCATCAGATACAACAATTTGATCCATGGGTGCAATTTGTGAGTGCTTTGATAAATTAATTTGTTCATCACGTAATTCATCTAAGAATTCATCTAATTTATTTTTTATATAATCATTGTCAGTAATTTCCATTTTTAACCTCCTATATATTACATATTACAAAAGTAGTATATCATATTTTATAAAAATTTACTATTTGCGGTTAAATTTTTTGACATATTTTTGAATTATTTGACAGGAAAACTTATATATGCTACAATACTCTCAGTTGTGGAACAATGGGGGGTTGTAAAATAACTAATTTTAAAATATAGTCTCATTGTAATTACAATGAGATTTTTTTAAGGGGTGGTAAAAATGGAGGAATTATTAAAGAAATATTATGAGTATTTTATAAAAATAAATTTTCAAAATAAAGCAAATAGTGATAAATTTTATGAATTTTATAAATCTATAATAGCAGAATATGACATTACAAAAGATAAACAAATAAAAAAAGATATTATGTATTTTTTTGAATTTTTTGATACTATGGACTTTTTGGGTACTAAAATAAAAGGTTTATTTTCTATGTCTAAAGGTGAAGAAATATCAAAAAGAACTTTTAAAAGGCATTGTGAAGGATATGCTTCTTTTGAATGGTTCAAAGCATCACCATACATGGTAAGAAGGGAAGGATTTATTTATTCAATAAAGCACACAAAAAATATTTTTTGTAAAGTATACATGTCTATTAAACCAGATAAATACGTAAAAACAATTATAAAACTACAAGAGTTTATTAATCAATTATATTTAAATCATCCAAATGAGGAACTTGGAGAATGTAAATTTAGAAATGCTCCCTCAAATGATGCAATTGTTTTGAGATTTGCAACTGAAGAGCATTACAATGAATTTTTAGAATATTTAGATAGAAATTCAGAAATAAAAGAAGCATATGATACTCCTAATCCATTTTTACCACGAGATAGTTATGGTTTATCACTAATATCTGATAATGGTGGTACATATAATTACTTTGTTGCTAAAATGTTATGGGATTACATGTCTATATGTCAAAGGAATAATGCTGATATATCTCTTACTGAGATAGTGAATTTTATTAGTGATTATGATTGTTCAAAAGATAAAACATTAATGAAAAATGGGGAAACAATATTATCTGATTATAAATATATATTAATTGGTAAATTAACATCAATACAAGATCAAGAATTAATTTTATACATTAAAGAGTCTAAAAATGATATTCGCCAATTGGTAAAGAAACCTTAAGTAAGGGGTGTTGAGATATGGATAGATTTTCAAAAGTAATTACTACAAACAAAATGTCTATTAAAGCAGTTAGACCATTACCAAATAGACCTAGTTATTCAGAGATGGACATCTCATTTGATAAGTATATAGATTTTATTAATTGGTATTTATCAAGTAATAATAAATTACCCTTACTTTCAACTACTATATATGATGAAGCAAGTATATCATCACAAGAAGATATAAATTTAAGATATCAATTTTTAAAGTTATTAAATGAGTTAGATTTTAAAGAAGTATTTTTTAATTTATCTGATAGTACACTACCTGTTTATAATGAAATTATGCAAATGATAGGTTGGAAACATTTTGATAAAACAAAATTATTTATGACAATAGATAGAAACCCAAAAGATAGAAAAAATCTAAAATTATTATCAGCACAAGGTAAAATAATGTTACGAGAAGAAAGTTTAATATGGGAATCAACATCAATTATTAGTCAATTACAGAATAAAGTTAATGATGATACAATAAAAAAAGCAATAGAATTAAAAGAAATAGTGTTTCAATATTATATGAAATTAAATAGTTTATATTATACTGAAAAATTTACAAAATTTGATAAAGTATGGCTAGTTTATGATTGCATAAAAACACATATAAGTTTTGCGAGTGAAGCAACGAGAATGGAAAATGGAAGGCAAGTATTATATAATCCACAAAATAAATTTGATTGGGTTTCACAACCACTTGGAACATATGAACATAAAAGGGGTGTCAAGCAAGACTTATGCAATCACTATTAAATAATCAATATTTAAGAAGTGATACTGCTACTATTAATGGTACTTGCCCTTTAGGTAATCACGTATGGGTTGGAACTGTCATAGATGATAAATTATTTCAAACTTGTTTAACAATGGCTGGTCCATTTAAAGATTTACAAGCAAGAAATTATATTGCATATGATAATGAAGCATATCCAAAATTATATGCAAGTTCATCATTAAATAATGAAGAATTATTACAGATTCAATCTCATATTAAAAGATTAAGAAAAAAATAAAATAACCTTTTCAAAACTGATTAGGTTTTTTTATGTGTAATAAGAACTTATAGCTTGAAATTACAATTAATTTTATTTAGAAAATTTATACAATCGATAGGATTACAATTACTACTTTGTTATTTATATAATATTGATACTTTTCTCTATCTTCCATAATTTTTTTTAATGCCTTCTCATACGTATCCATAATAGCTCTTATTAATATGAACATTAATTATAAATGGTATATGCTTATAATTTTATTAAAATAAAAAGGGAATAATCCCTTTTTACTAATCTAATTTTTTTACGATTAGATATGCATTTACACCGTCACCTGATAAGGTAATAGTATCTGTTTGTGTACCTTGTAATGCTAAATTAAGTTGATCACCCTCAGTTAAAGTAGTTATAATACTTCCATTATATTCAGTAACTTCTGATGGACTTAATTCTTTTGTTAATGATGTACCTTCAATATTATTTTGATCGTTCCTTACAGATAAAGTAGTGTTTCCACCTGTATTAGCAGATATTAATGCATAATAAGTGATTTCATAAGTACCAGATTCATTTATTGTAATATTATTTTCAGGTTCATAAGATATATTTAAATCTGACATTTGAGATGCTAAAGTGATTGTTGATTGGTCTGTATTTGTTAATTGAACAGTACCTGTACCTTCATTATAAATTCCACCAAAAGCATTTAATCCATTTGCAGGTCCAGTAGGCCCTGTTGCTCCAGTTTCACCTTGAGGTCCAGTAGGCCCTTGAGGAATTGTGAAAGATAATACAACATTTTCAGCAGAACCTGTGTTTGTTACTGAAGCCTCTCCACCTGGATCTCCAGTTGTAGTAGTTCCAACAGTTACACTTACAGGTCCTTGAGGACCAGTAGCACCTGTAGGACCAGTAGGCCCAGTAGGTCCAGTAGGACCAACTATTGCACCCATACATTGTGGTTTACATTTAGAATCTTTTTTTATTTTATTCATTGCATATCTTATTAATTCATCATTTTCATTATTATTCATTAAATCTCTCCTTTCAACATATTATATGAACTTAATTTTTTTATGAATATGTGATAGCCTTTTTAAAATAAAATATTGTAATTTTTAATATTTTATTAATTAATTTAAATATAAAAAAAATATAAAGTTGTATTACTAAAAAAATAAATTATGTTTTATTATTAAATAATGTGATACGAAAATATACTACTATAATATTAAAATAACTAGATATTTAAAAAATAAATTTAACATTTTTTACAGATTATTCTTTTGATTATGATAATGATTATAGCGATATGATTGAGATTACATTTAATTTAGATGATTATTTGGAGAGTGAAAAAAATGAGCATAGTAAGCAATAAAAAATTAACTGAATTAACAAATTCTAGTGATGGAAAAATTAATGAAAAGGTTATAAATTTTGCAAAAACTTTTCTTTATTCACAATTAATAAATTACATAAATGATGAAAAACTTTTAAAACAAATTCAAGAAAAATTAGAAGTTATGAATATTAAATTAGTATTATCTGATGAATTTAAGAAAATATACTATAATAGTAATGGTAAAGGTTTTGTTCCTGGTGCATTTGCATATAAGGTAACTATTTATTTTAAAAAGGAAGCAATATTTGAAAACGAGGATTTTCATAAATTAATACACGAAATTCTACACTTCATTTCTTACTATGAAGAAGATGATAAATTTTATAAAAGTGGATTACATATAGGTAATAAAGAAAAAAATTATTCCTACGGTTGTGGTCTAAATGAGGCATTTACGGAAAATTTAACTTCAATATTACTAGATGAATCATTTTCTGAATATACAAAAGATTTAGATTATTTAATTCAACTATTTATGTTATTAACTAATCTACAATTAGAAGATTTATTACACTTATACTTATCTAATAAAGAATGGTGTACGGAAGATATTGTTAATAAATTTAATTCATCAAAGCCTAGTTTAATAGATTTTAGTCAATGCTTGATAATAAAATAGCACAAACTAGAAAAAGTGAATTTAATCGAGATGAAATATTTAATATTATATTTGATTCGATAAAACAAAATGTTAATAATAAAGAATATTTAGATACAGATAATCTTCGAGAACTTTTAAAAACTTGCTATAATTATTATAATGATTCTTGGAAATTTGATAAAGAATTGAATAGTAATACTAGAAATGGCATGGCACAAATATTAGACATTTTAGGGACTTATAAATGTAAAATAACTAGGTAATATTGTATGATTAGCAAAAATACGATATAATAATGATACGAGGAGGTAGTTATTGATGAAAGATAATGTAGATGGTAATGCTTCAAATTTAAGAGATACCTTTTTATTAGCTGAACGCGATTATGTAAGAGAATTATTAAAAAACGATGGTATTAGAAGATTAATACACGAATGTAGGCAACAACCAAGTGAATTATTATTTAAAACAGCTCAAAGCATCGTGGATAGTGTCGAAGCTGGTCAAGTACCTGATGAATTAATGGAAAGAGTAGAACAACAATTAATAGTTTTATTTGCTGCTATTCAAGATAAAGTATTAGAAAAAAATTTAGTGTTAGTTCCAGATATGGAAGAAAGTCATTCAAAATCAAGATAGAAAAAAGTAAAGACAAACTGGAAAACAGTTTAAATAATTAACAGGTACAAAAACATAGATGTAAATTTACAATTATTTACATTAGAATATGTAAAATTATATATATTTTCTAATTCAAATTTAGTAGAAATAAAATAAAAATATTGAGATAATATAACATTATACATTAAATAAAAAAATAACATTCACAAAATGTTTTTTTTGTATTTTTATTTAAAAGATTTATACAATCGATAGGTAGTTATAGCAAGTCAATTATTGTACTAATATATTGTAGTTTACACAACATATTTATGAATTATTATACTAATTAATTTAGATATAGGAAGAATATAAAGTTATATTGTGAAAAATAATAAATTATGTTTTTAACATATTGAAAAAAATTTAAATATGATGTATAATACTAGGCATTTAAGGGGGATTTTTATGACATTTACATATGAAGGAGCAGATTTGAGTAGAGTAATAGATTGTATTTATTGTGAAGGTAATAGTTTTAATATATATTATCTTGATGGTTCAAAATCTACTTATTTTTGCTCAGATAAAGAAGAAAAAGAAAAAATAAAAAGACTTATGATTAAACAAGCGGAAGAAAGATCACAAAAACTTAATATAAATTATCTAAATGATAAAATCAAATTTAATTTATTACATTCTTTAAATTTTGTCGCTTTTGCAACACTTTGGACAGTAGCAGAGAAAAAAGTAACTATACCTGCATTAGCACTTATAACTCTTGCTAGTGTTCAAATTAAAAATTATTTTTCCAACAAAACTCGTATAGAAGAATTAAAAAAATATAAAATGTTTTTAGAACTTTTAGATACCTTAGATGAAATCAATGAAGATTATGGTAAACCTAAATTTCTTCCACTTGATATAGATACCTTAGATTCATTTAGTTATAAAGAAATAAAGTCTTTGTACAAATATTACAAACAATAAAAATAGTATAGAAATGTGTATTTTTAATACATTTTTTTATTATGTGAAAACACATATAGAACAATATTATAAAAATATAGATTATTCATTTAGATATTCATTTGATAGGAATGATATTGATGAGATAAGACTTAGAAAAGTTAACTATGCGGATGATATAGGTTATTATTATAGAGTTCAAAGTCAGTTAAATGATGGAACAAGAAAAGTATTTGTAGAAAAAAAACTATGTGAAAGTGCATTTAATTATATGTTAGGATTAGGTATTGGAATATCAAAAGTAATTAAAGATAGATATACATTTATTTACAATAATCAATATTTTAAATTAGATATGATAGATGATATAAGTATTTTAGAAGTTACATGCAAAGATAAAGATGTAATAGATATTCCAGATTGTTTTGAAATAATAAAAGAAGTAACAAATGATGAAGATTATAAAAATATAAATTTAGGTAAAAAAGTTTATAAACAAAAAAGTATTTCACGTAAATTTAATTTATAAACTTAATTTAAATAGAATTTATTAATTATAATATAGCAAAATTATTGAAATTATATTTAATTTAGATAATTAAGTAGATTGCAAAAATTAAGTATTGAAAAATTAAAAGATAAAAAAATATCTTTTTTTTTAATTTGTTTTAATGTATAATTTATATAGTAGGTGATAGTATGTTAGGAAAAATTATTGGAATAGACGATAATACAGTAACAGTTAAATTAAGTATAAATTTAGACGAAGCTCCTAGTATTATAGATTTATATGTAATATTTGAAGATAGTCATAGAAAATTTATAGGTGAAATATTAGATGTAAAACAAGGTATAGCTTATATTAATTTATTAGGTGAGTTTAACAATGATAAATTTATATTTGGTGTATCAAAAAAGCCTTCATTTGCTGCAACAGTTAAACTAGTTTCTAAAGAAAAAATAGAATATATTATAGGTATGCCAAATCCTAATGAAAAAGATGATTTATACATAGGTAAAAGTCCAATATATGAAGGAATAGATATTGGTGTAAATATAAATAAATTCTTCAGTAATCATTTTGCTATATTTGGATCTACTGGTAGTGGCAAATCGTGTGGTGTAGCACGCATATTACAAAATTTATTTGAAAAAAATAATTCTATAGCATATAAAGCAAGCATTTTAATTTTTGATGCATATGGAGAATATCATTCTGCTTTTAAAAGTTTAAATAGTAAGGTACCAGAAATCAATTTTAAAGCATATACAACAAATCCTAATGATGAAAGTATTCCAAGCATAAAAGCGCCACTTTGGTTACTTGATATAGATGATTTAGCACTTCTTTTAGAAGCAAATTCTAGAACTCAATTGCCAATTATAGAAAAAGCAATGAAATATGTAAATATATTTGCTAGAGAAGAAAAAGAAGTAATAAAAAGTAAAAATGATATAATAGCTAGAGCTATTTTAGATATTCTTGCAAGTGGTAAAGCACCTGCACAAATAAGGGATCAAATATTTTCAATTTTAAGTCATTATAATACAAAGGATTTAAATCTTGAAACACCAATATATCAACCTGGGTATACTAGACCACTTAAGCAATGCTTACTTATAGATGCCACAGGAAAAATAAGAGAGATGGAACTTTTAACAACATTCATAAGTCAATTTTTAATTGAAGATTTAGAACTTAAAATGCCAGATGGTAGTTTTAAATATACACTTAAGGATTTATACGAAGCATTTGAATTTGCTCTTATTTCAGAGGGAATATTAAATAGTGATAAAGTATTTGATCAATATAACGTATTAAAGGTAAGACTTAGAAGTTTATTAAATAGTAGTTATGCTAAATTTTTTGATTCATTTAACTACATATCAAAAGATGCTTTTGTAAAAGAAATACTTACAACAAAAAGCGGAAGAAAGGCACAAATAATTAATTTCAATATAAATTATGTTGACGATAGGTTTGCTAAAACACTAACTAAAATTTACTCTAGAATTTTCTTTGACTATGCAAAAAATTTACAAAGAAGAGCTAGTATTCCAATTCATATAGTACTTGAAGAGGCACATAGATATGTACAAAATGATACAGATATAGATATAATTGGATATAATATATTTGATAGAATTACAAAGGAAGGTAGAAAGTATGCGGTAATGTTAGGTCTTATTTCACAAAGACCTTCTGAACTTTCAACAACTGCACTTTCTCAATGTAGTAATTTTCTTATATTTAAAATGTTGCACCCAACTGATGTAGAATATATAGAAAAGATGGTTCCAAATATAACTGCAGGTGTAATAAAGAAAATTAAGTTACTTCAACCTGGTGTTTGTATTGCTTTTGGTTCTGGATTTAAATTACCATCATTAATAAAATTAGAAATGCCAAATCCAGCACCTTCTAGTAGTAGTTGTGATATCAGTAGTACGTGGTTTATAGATAGAAAAAAAGGATAGTCAGAAACTCTGATTATCTTTTTTTATCATATGTTTTGAAAAATTTAATATTATTAATTGATAGGAGATGTTTATGAGAAATATAATACCATTTAAAAAAGATGTGATTTTTAAAACAAATATAAGTGAAATAACAAGTATATCACTTGAAAATACATTATCACTTGAAAATGATACAATATCAGGTGAGTTTATAGTAAGTGGTGAATATAAAGTAAGTGATTCCAGCACGTCAGTAGAACCATTTACATTAAATTTACCATTTTCTATAGTTATAGATGATAGATATGATACAAGCAAGGCAAAAATAGATATAGATGACTTTTATTATGAAATAGCAAATAATAACGTATTATCTGTATCAATAGATGTTCTTGTAGATAAATTAGAAGAAAAGCCTTTAATAACACTCGATGATTTAACAGATGAAACAGAAGAAAAAAGTATACTTAATATAGAGGAGGAAACTATGAATAATATTGAAGAAAGAAAAGATGTACTAGATTTAAAAGATGAAGTGAGAAATGAAGATAATGAAATAAATGATGTAAAGGAAGAAATAAGGAATGATGTTGATGTAAAAAATGATACAAAGGAAGAAGTAAGAAATGAAAATGAGGAAATAAATGATGTAGAAGAGAAAATAAATTCATTATTTAATCAATTTTCAACTGAAAATGAAGTATATGTAACTTATAATGTTTTCATAGTAAGAGATGGTGATAATCTTGATAGTATAATGGATAAATATGGAGTTAATGAGGAGTTATTAAAACAATACAATGATTTATCTAATTTACAAATAGGAGATAAATTAATAATACCAACTTCTTATGAAAGAGATTAATGAATTATTAAAAAATCACGATATAAGAGCTCTTGGTTATAAAAAAAATGGAAATATTGTAATAGCAGATACTAACAAAGGTAAAGTAGTGTTAAAAAAAAGTAAAAACAAAGATTATATATTTGATTATTTAAATACGAGAAATTTTGATTACTATCCAGAATATATTACTGAAAATGATTATACTATATCTAAATATGTAGAAGATATAAAAATACCTAAAGAAAAAAAAATAACAGATTTAATAGATTTAGTTTCACTTATGCATAGTAAAACTACTCACTATAAAAAAGTTAGTAATGATGAATATAAAAAAATATATGAAGATTTATCTAATAATTTTCAATACCTATACGAGTATTATAATGATGTAATATCAATTATTGATGAAAAAGTATTTATGTCACCAAGTGAATATTTACTTGCTCGTAACATAAGTTATATATTTAAATCTATAGAAAACGGAAAAATGTATGTGGATAACTGGTTAGAAGAAATTAGTGATCTAGATAAAATGCGAATAACTGTTGTGCATAATAATTTAGATTTGTCTCATTATATAAAAACAGATAAAGATTATTTAATCAGTTGGGATAAATCTAAATTAGATATACCGATATTTGATTTATATAATTTATATAATAATCATTTTTTAGATTTTGACTTTTTAGAACTATTAAATAGATATGAAAAAAATTATCCACTTAAAAATTATGAGATAGATCTGTTTTTTATATTAATAACAATGCCAGATAAATTAGAATTTGACGATACTATTTATAATATGTGTATTAAAATAAATAAAGAAGTAGAAAAATTAAGTAGAAGTAATAAACTTATAGAAGACTATAAAAAAGTTAAACAACCAAATGTTTAACTTTTTAAATATATATATTTAGTAAACCTGTTTTAAAATTACCATAATATTCTAAAGAAAGAAAAGAAAATAAAAATAATAAATAAAAATATTAAAAAGAAATTAAATCTAGTAAAAATAAATATAGTTAAAATAAGTTGATAAAATAAAAGTAAACTAAATCCTATTAATAAAATCCACCAAAACCCTCTACCTCTACACCATTTTTTCATATAACCACCTAATATAGTTTATTTATACATAAACTTTGTGTAAATTATATTAGACTATATTACTTAGTGGCTTCACTTTTTCACTAATAATTATTGCATTTTTATCAATATTACTAATAATTTCTTTAGTTTTATTTACTTCTTTTCTTTTAATAAAGATGTGTAAAACTACAATATCATTTTCTGATAAAGAAATTATTTTATAGTTACTTAATTTATCTTTAATTATACTTTCGTGCATTTTATCAGTTATGCACATTAAAACTAGAGAACCTAGTGCAATTTTTTCTTCTAAAATACTACCAAAATATGATCCAGCCATAGATCCAAGTACAAAGAATACAATTTTAAATATATCTTTATTAATATCTATAATAACAATACCAGTTACAAAAATCCAAACAAGTGCTACTAAACCTTGTAGTAATGCACCCATCTTTTTTTTTCCATTTGCTACTACAATAAGTCTTAAAGTAGATAATGTATTTTCTATAATTTTGGAAAAAAATATTAAAAAATATATAAGCATAAAAATCCCTCAATATTATTTTAAGAATAATAAAAAATATTATACTATAGTATATTATTAATAAAAAAATATGTTATAATTAAAATAAGGAGATGTAGTTATGATTAAAAAAATTTTATGTAGTTTACCTGTTATATTGATTGCTTTATATTTTATACCATTTGTTGGAATATGTTTGCTTATGTTTAGACTTATTTATGATGTAATAAATACACCTAAGTATAAAAGAAAAAATTCTACTATTACTTATTTTTCAACAAATATATTTTGCTTTGGTTTATTATTAATATTACCAAATTTAGTTTATAAAATTCTTGAATATTTCAAAGTTAAAGGTGAATTTTTAACATATTTAAATGATTTTATAAGTAAAGATATTTATATTAAATTATATAGTTATGGAAAAAAATTACTTATAATAGGATTAATTGCTTATATAATATCTATACTTGCAAAAAAATTGTTTTCAAAAACATCTAGCACAGTAGAAAAAACGATAAGTGATAAAATAAAAGATACATATAATAAATCAATACAAAATAGTGCTGAAGAACAAAGCAAAAAGTTAGATCAAGAGGAAAAATTAAATAAGAAATTAGAAGAATATTATAAAGCAAAAAAAGAAGAAAGTAATAGTAATAATAGGCATTGTTCTTTTTGTGGAACAACAGTAGATAAAGATTCAACAAATTGTCCAAACTGTGGCGCACGTTTATAAGTACTTAATGTACTTTTTTTGTTCTATATAACATATACTTTATTGGTGATAATATGGATATTAAAGTAGGTGATTATGTAACAAGAATATCACATAAACATGATATGATATTTAGAGTAATAGGCATAGAAGATGATACATGTTACTTAAAAGGTGCTAATGTTAGACTTTATGCTGATAGTTTAATTGAAGACTTAGTTAAAGTTGATTTCAAAGAAAGTGATGATAAAGAAATTGTACAAAGAATTAAGGAAACTAATAATTTAGATAGAGATGATTATTTTTATTTACCTGGTAAAATACTTCATATAGATGGTGATAGTGAATATTTAGATAGATGTTTAAAATATTATAATAATGTAAATTTAATGGCAATGGGTATATGTGAAGATGAAAGAGATATATCCAAAAATATTTTAAATTATTTAGAAGAATACAATCCAAACATACTTGTTATAACAGGACATGATGCATATTATAAGAAAAAGGGAGGTATTGATGATATAAATAACTATAAAAATAGTGCAAATTTTGTGAATGCAGTAAAGGAAGCAAGAAAATTTGAAAAAAGTCATGATAAATTAATTATAATAGCGGGTGCTTGTCAATCTAATTACGAGGAATTAATAAAAGCAGGAGCTAATTTTGCTTCTAGTCCAAAAAGAATTAATATACATGCCTTAGATCCCGCAATAATTGCAAGTCGCATGAGTTTATCTGATATAAATAAGGATATAGATTTAAAAGATATAATAGGTAGTACAAAATACGGAAAAGAAGGCATGGGTGGTATTATTACTAAAGGAACTATGTATATGGGGTATCCAAGATGACTGTATCAAGTGTAAAAAGAGATTTGTTAGAACATTTAGGTGATGTAGTAAAATTAAAATATAGTTTAGGTAGAAATAAATATGAAGAGTATGAAGCAAAAATAAAAGAACTTTATAATAATGTTTTTTTAGTTGATACTAGTTTAGGAATAAAGTCATTTACATATATTGATGTTATAACTAAGGTAATAAAAATTGACTATTAGTAGGTATTATGTTATAATCTTCTCACATGGGGTCGTCTAGTTTCGACGGGTATGTTTGAGGATTAATTGCAAGTCGTAATGTGGAAAACGTCAGTACCACAAAATTAAAATAACTGGAAACAGAAATCAATTAGCTTTCGCTTAATAATAGCAAGCTGCTCTAGTAAATCTTTTCCTATGGGATTTATATAGGGTTCGAATTAGTAGGATATATTATTATGATGTCTATAAGTAATAATGAATTTTATAGACTTACTTTTAAATTGTTTGTTGATTAACTTATTTAAGGGGAAATCAATTAATCAAATAAACTTGTAGACGTTAATCTGTTAATATATTCGGACAGGAGTGCGATTCTCCTCGACTCCACCAAAATGATACTAAACTCGAACTTTCGAGTAAAAATAGAGAACGTACTTGATAAAAGTGCGTTTTTATGTTATGATGTATTTGTCAAGGAAACTTGCATAAAATAAAAAAGGAACATTCAATATCGCATGTTGAGTGTTGCCATATTAATGTGCATCACCTAAATCATTGCTGAGTTAGGTGATTCTTTTATTTTAGGATTACAAATAGTAATACTATAAGTAAAAGGATAATGATAATCAAAAAGAAAATTAGAAAATCTTTTTTTGGCATCTTATCACCTCCATTCAATTAGGAAACTCGGCAATCACCCAACTATTAAATGTTCCAAATCAATTATATCGAATATTTGTTTTTGATATAATATATTTTATAAAAATTTATGATAATTAAAAAAACACACTTGCGTATTGACGAACTAATATGTGTGTGGACATGTATTATTTTAATAAATTGTAATAAAAAAAATATATATAATTTGAAAGGAGTCTTAATTAAATGAAAAGGATTGATATAAATAATAAAATATTTTCTTCAGAAGAGTTTCAAAAAGATAAATATAAATTTTATCTTATAACTCAAAACTTAAAAAGTGAATCAGTTGTTTTGTATAGTGATGAAGAAAATTATGTTATATGTCGTGGTTCAATTGAATGGCCTGCTTGGATTTGGACTAAAGATAATTTTGATGTAACAAAACTTGAAGAAATAGAACAAGCAATAGCATTATATTTAACTGATAGGGATAAAGATAAATTTACTTGTAAAAAAGAATTATACGATTTATTAGTTAATGACGGTTTTGATAAAATAAATACTGAAGATTATTTTGAAATGGGCACTTTATATTGTAAGCAAACTAAAAAACCAAAAGATTGTGATGGAGGAATAGCAATTCCAACCATAGATGATAAGTCAACTTTAGTTCAATATTGGTTTAACGATAGTCAAGAAATGAATGGTGTTGATCCTATTAGTATTGAACAAGCTGAAGATGACGTTCAAAAAATGCTTGATTCAAGTAAATTTTATATATGGAGAAATAGTACTGGTAAAATTGTTTGTATGGCTAATTATAATGAAACAGATGGTCAAGCAAAATTAAGTCATGTTTATACTCCTATCGATGAACGTGGAAAAGGATATGCCGCAAATTTAATTTATAATATGACAAACGATTTATTACAAAGAGGCTGTGTCCCTTTATTATATACAGATTATAATTATCCACCATCCAATAAAGCATATATAAATGTTGGTTATGAAAATACTGGAATATTAATTAATTTTTCTTGTTCAAGAGAAAAAGAAAAAAATATCAATAAATAATTGAAATATAACTTCATATTAAAGTATCAAAATAATTAATAATATTATTTAAAAATATTGACAAATTATAGTTAATGATATAACATAAAGTGTAATAATTTATAAATATTATAGCAATATTATATTATTGCTATAAAAGGAGGATTTATGAAAGATAAAGTTGTTCCAAGAACATTATCTGGTTTTATGGAACTTATGCCACAAGAACAAATTCTATTTAATAAATTAAAAAAAATAATAGAAGATGTATATTCTAGTTATGGATTTTATCCAATAGATACACCTGTAATAGAATCTTCAGAAGTTTTGCTTGCTAAGGCTGGTGGTGAAACAGAGAAACAAATATATAGATTTAATAAAGGTGACAATGATTTATCACTACGATTCGATCTAACTGTTCCTTTAGCAAAGTATGTAGCAAGTAGATATAATGATTTAATTTTTCCTTTTAAAAGATATCAAATAGGCAAAGTTTTTCGTGGTGAAAGAGCACAAAAAGGTAGATTTAGAGAATTTTATCAATGTGATATAGATGTAATAGGTAACGAAACACTCTCTTTAATGTATGACTGTGAGATACCTAGTATCATATACGATATATTTAAAAATTTAAACATAGGAGATTTTATTATCAGGATAAACAATAGAAAGATATTATCGGGATTTTTTGAGAGTTTAGATTTAACTAACATGATAACAGAAATACTAAGAATAATTGATAAAATAGATAAAATTGGAATAGATAATGTAAGAGAAGAATTAATTAATCTAAAAATACCGACTGATAAAATAGATAAGATAATTAATTTTATTACAATTGAAGGTACTAATGAAGAAAAGATTAATAAATTATTAGAAAGTGATATAAAAAATGATATCTTCAATGAAGGTGTAAATGAGTTAAATTTTGTAATAAAAAATCTAAAATCACTAAATATGAATGAAAATAATTATGAAATTGATTTAACTATTGCAAGAGGATTAGATTACTATACTGGGACAGTATATGAGACAAATTTAAAGGATTATCCATCATTAGGAAGTGTTTGCTCAGGAGGTAGATATGATAATTTAGCTTCTTATTATACAGATAAAAAGTTACCAGGAGTTGGAATATCTATAGGATTAACTAGATTATTTTATCAATTATGTGAATCAAATATACTAAATAAAGAAGAAAATTCTGTTGCAGATATTACAGTTTTGCCATTAACATATAATTATGAGTATGTTTTCAATTTTGTTAGAGAATTAAGAAAAAAAGGACTAAAAACTGATGTAGTTTATCTAGATAAGTTAAAGCAATTAATAAAATATGCAGATAGACAAAAAACTCCATATGTCATTATAATAGGTGATGATGAAATACAAAAAGAAATTGCAATTTTAAAAAATATGAAAACTGGCAAACAAATAGAAGTAACAATTAATAATGTAGTAGATGTTTATGAACAGGATTTAAATAATAAAATGTAAAATTTACTGATTGTTTAGCTTTTATAACAATTAAATATTGTAAAGTGTATAATTAATAAAAAGATTTAAAATAAATTAAATGCTTACTATATTATAAAATAATACAATGTTTTATAAGTTTACATTTAATACACAAAAATTAAATTTTAATTTAAGGAAATTCATGTAAAGTCATGAATTTTTTTATAAAAAAAGTATCTCATACGAGATACCAGAATAAATTATTTATCTTCTTTGATAAATACTACTGCAATAGCTATTGCTAATCCAATAAAGATTAAATAAGGTGTAAATGTTAATGTTACTTCAACAATACCCATTCTACTACTTGAAACATTGAAAATTTCATAAATATTTAAAATTACTCCGATAGCTGATGGAATTAATGAGAACTTATATTTGTCTAAGAATATTAAAACACCTGCTGCTGCTGCGGCAATTAAAAAGAACCATCCATCTCTACCATCCATTAACCTTGCAGATTGGCTAAATCCCAATAGACTTGCTTTAGCGAATGGTAAGAAACATCCAATTATTACTAAAGCACATCCGGCAATACCAATCCATTTTTTGTTTTTCTTTAAGAAATCCAAATTAATCACTCCTTCACTTGTCTTACGATCTAATTATATAATATTTGTTAGAAAAAAGATAGTAAAAATTAAAAATTTGTATTTTTTTTAATTTCTATAATGCATGAATTTATTTTAAAAGGAAATTGAAAAAGAATGCATATAATAACTCGCTTTTACTATGTAAAAATGATATAATAAAAATGAAAACAAAAAGTGAGTGTTGTTCAAGTAGTAAAAAAATTATGAACTTGCTAAAGTATATTCTGAATATCAAGTATTCAGAATATAAATTATTTACTAGATATAATTATCTTAATCTAAAATTAAGAAAGGAAAATAAATAATGAATAAGGAATATGAATATAGTTTTAAAGTTAAAGATACAAAAGATTTTATAGAGTATTGTACGTTAAATAAATATAAAAAGAAAGATGAATATTTACAAACACGAATATTGTATAAAAATGGAGGCCCTATAATGGCCCGTATTACTGAAAATATTTATAATGATAAAGTTTTAAAAGTATTAAATTTTAAAGATGATAATTTGAATGATAATACTTTAAAAGTATCAAGAGAGTCAAAAGATTTAATTATTAATTATGATAATCAAGAATTTGTTGATTCTTTAATAGAAATATTAGGATTAACAAATAAAAAAGTGTTAAAGAGAAAAAGATATGTTTATGAAAAAAATAATGTCAAATTTGAAATTGATGAATATACAGACCCAGTTATGAATGTTGTAGCAATAGAGGGATTAAAAGACGAGGTCGATAAAGTTTATAATGAATTAGAAAAAATTATTAATTGTAATAAGATTGATTAGTGATATAAGTATCTATTAAAAAAGAGGTGAGCATGTATGAAATTTTTAATAACAGGTGGAGCAGGTTTTATTGAAAACAATTGTTTACACTATGTAATATAAAAATATATTTAATAAATAAATAGAGGTGTTATATGAAAGTATTAAGTTTAACAGAACCATATGCTACTTTAGTAAAAGAAAGTAAGAAGTTAATTGAAACACGAAGTTGGAAAACAAATTACAGAGGCGAATTATACATTCATGCTAGTACTACTAAAATTCCAAAAGAGTTGGAAAAAAACAAAGAATTGATGAAATTAGTAGATAATACATCACTAAATTTTGGTAATATTATTTGCAAGTGTAATCTAGTTGACTGTATATATATGACAAAAGATTATGTAGAAAATGTAAAGAAAAATAATTATCAGGAGTATATTTGCGGTTTATATGAAGAAGGACGATATGCTTGGGTGTTACAAGATATAACACCATTAAAAATGCCAATAAAAGCTAAAGGTCAACTTAGTATTTGGAATTATTATAATGAATTAGATGTTATGAATTTAATTAAAGATATAGAATATGGTTGGTTAGATAAATATAATAATAAACATAATCTTATTAATGAAACATTTTCAAAAAATTACATATTACAATCACCAATTGAAGTAATAACAAATAAAATCGGTGTATGTTGGGATCAAGTAGAACTTGAGAGATATTATTTTAGAGGAAATGATTGGAATATAAAAACTTATTTTATAGTGCATTATGATGGTGATAAATGTCCGACTCATACATTTTTAACTTTTGAGAAAAATGATAAATATTATTGGTTTGAACATTCGTGGGAAAAATTTAAAGGAATTCATGAATATAATACACAAAGAGATTTATTATGGGATGTTAGGAATAAATTTATTAAACATGAATTAAATAATCAATATGACATTGAAAAACTAATATTATATGAATATAAAAAGCCAAAGTATCATATTTCGGTACAAGAGTTTTATAATCACTGTGAAAATGGGAAACGTGTTCCTTGTGTAGAAGATGGTACTAATGACATTGAAACAATAAAAAAATAAATATTTGAAAGGTTTAAACAATTTGTTATAGGTGGAATATAATTATTCATATTTTATAAAAAGATGTATTTGTATGTGAATTATGTAAATGATTTGTTAATCATTTTGAATCTGAATGTATAATAATTGTAAAATTTATAGTATAATTATTTTGTATAAGAAAGCTTATAATCCTGAAAGGAGGTAATATCATGTGTGATACACTAGGAAAAATAGGAAATAAAAAACGCTATTCAATGTTTGCAAAAAATAGTGATAGACAATTTGATGAACCACAAGTAATGGTGTTTATAGATTCTAAACAAAATAAAGATAAAAAATTAAAAACAACTTATATAGAAATAGAACAAGTAGAACACACACATGCTATATTAATTTCCAAACCTATTTGGATGTGGGGTGCAGAAATGGGAGTTAATGATTGTGGTGTATGCATTGGGAATGAAGCAATAAATACAAAAACTTCCAAAGATAATAAAGAATCTCTAATTGGAATGGATTTGGTAAGATTGGGACTTGAAAGATCTTCATCAGCAAAGGAAGCTTTAAATGTAATAATTCAACTATTACAAACATATGGACAAGGTGGAAATTGTGGATATAAAAAAAAGGTTTATTATGATAATTCTTTTTTAATTATGGACAGAACCGAATTGTATATTTTAGAGACAGTGGGTAAAAATTACGCAGTAAAAAGAAAAAAAATGGCAACTATATCAAATTGTTTATCAATTTCAAAAGCAGATATTTATAACGATGTTAAAAATTTTAAAAAGAAGTATTCTGATATTCCTAAAGAGAATGCAAATATTAGAAAAAAAACAACATATAAGAAACTTGTATATGCTAAAACTGAAGAAGACTTATTTAAAATTTTACGAATACATTCTCAAAAAGATGGTTGCAGCATTTGTATGCATGGTAGATGTGAAAGTACAAATTCAATGGTAGTTATATTAAAAGATAAACCAGAAATATATTTTACAGGTTGCCCAAATCCATGTAATTCAGAATATATAAAGTACATATTTAATGATGACTTAGTTTATCCTATTATGAATGAGAAAAATCAAGATAATTGTGATTTTTGGAAAAGTAAAAGATATTCTAACTAGCAAGATAATAATGTAAAAAAATTAAATCTGAATTTCGTTTTTTGATTGTCATTTTTCAAAATTTAAGGAAATTAGTTATTTTTAACTCATAAAAATTTATGTATTAGTATTGTCATAAATGATTTTTTCTAACATCTTTAAAAATACAATTAATCTTGAAAGAAGGTAATATTATGTGTTATACACTAGGAAAAATAGAAAATAAAAGCATAAAAATTTTACCATTAAAGGAATGCATAACAAAAGATGTGTATGAAATGTATCAAGATATTCCAAAAGAAGAAATAGGATCAGTAAATAAATTAAATGGATTAAGTTTTGAAGAATTTAAAGTAATATGTAATGATTATATAAAAGAAGAAAAAGAAATTAATGAACATTTAAATACAACAACTAGTAGATATATTTTATTTGATGGAAACAAACCTATAGGTGAAGTTGGAATAAGAACAACTTTAAATGATTTTTGGATAAATAAAGGAAGTCAAATATATTATAAAATAAGAAAGTCAGAACGAGGTAAAAGTTATGGAAACACTATACTTAAACTTGCACTTATAGAAGCAAAAAAAATAGGATTTAAAAAAGTTAGAATAAATTGTAATAATAAAAATATAGCATCAAAAAACATTATTATAAAAAATGGTGGGGTAGTAGATATTGATAGTTATAAAACTAATGAAGGCTTTAGTTCAAGTTATATTATAAATTTAAGTGATGAATAAGAAATAATATAGAAGATGTAAAAATTATAAACATAAAATAGTTATCAAGATATCTAATTAATTTTTGTATCAATAAATACTATTGAAAAATTTTATTTAACTAGAATAAAAATTGAGGGTAAATATCTTATTGGTGTTATAGTTTTATATTAGTTGATTAAAGAATATTTATTTTTTACTCGTTATTTGATAAGTATAGATTGTAATATTTAATTCTTTTAATAGTGACTCCTTTTTATAAAGAAAACACTTATCAATAACTTGAAGTATTTTGATTTTATATGGAGGATATTTACAGAAAATTTGTAATAATGTAAAATATTGTAAGAGGTGTATTTTTATTATGAAAGTTAAAAACAATTATAATGAATGCTTAACAAATTTAGCATGTTCTATCAGAAAATATTTCGGCCTAGATTATCATCACAAATCAATAGATTATATTGATAAAATATTAGAAAAAAAACAACCTGATAATGTTATCATTATGCTTTTTGATGGAATGGGTTCAAGAATATTAGATAGAACATTAGAAGAAGATTCATTTTTCCAAAAAAATAAGTATAAAGAAATAACTACAGTTTTTCCAGCAACTACAACGGCCGCAACAACATCAATTAGGACAGGTTTAAATCCCATTGAGCATGGTTGGCTTGGTTGGAATACATATATAAAACCAATAGATAAAACTATATCTTTGTTTCTAAATTGTGAAAAAGGAAAAGAAGAAACATGTAAAGAGTTTTTAGATGTAAAAAACAAATTAGTTGGTACTACTATAGTAGATGAAATTGAAAAAGCAGGTATATATAGTGCAAAAGAATTTTTCCCTTTCAAAACAAGAAATGCAATTACATATTCTAATTTAGATAATCTGTTGGATATTTTAATGAAAGAAACAAAAACTCCAGGCAAAAAATTTTTGTATGCATATGATGATGAGCCAGATCATACTATGCATGAATATGGCGCTGATAGTGAAATTGTTAAAGAACTTATAAAAGAGCGAGATATAAAAGTATCAGATTTTTGCAAAAATTTAAAAAATTCTTTAGTCATAATTGTAGCAGATCATGGTCATATAAAAGTTGATAATATATTTTTAAGTGATTATCCTGAGTTATTAGATATGCTAGAGAGAACCACATCTATTGAACAAAGAGCAGTTTCCTTTAAAGTAAAGAAAGATTATTTGAATATTTTTGTTGATAAATTTAATGAACTTTTTGGAAATTACTTTGAAATTTATAATAAATCTGAAATATTAGAAAGCAAAATTTTTGGAGATGGAGAACCAAATGAATTATTTGATGATGCAATAGGTGATTTCATAGCTATAGCAAATTCCAATAAGTGTTTAATAACCGATGGAGATGATGCACTATTTTCCCAACATGCTGGCTATACTGATGATGAAATATTTGTTCCTTTAATCATAGTAGATAAAACTGGAAATTAATTTTTATATTTTGTTAAAATAAATAATTAATAATTGGGATTTATTTGAGGACATGATAATTAGTTTTTCACGACAAAAATGACAAGCCTAAACTTGTTAGCATAGATGCAATTGTACAAATAATTAATACATTAACAGATGATTTAAGTACTTAAGATATATTTCTTATAAAAACGAAGGAGGATTAAGATGGAACAAGAATATTTAAATTTTGCTAAAGAGATTGCTTATAAAGCTGGTGAAATAATGATTAAGTATTTCAAAGGTGATAATGGAGCAAGTTATAAATTTGATCAAACTATTGTTACAAAAGCGGATACAGAAATAAATAAATATTTAATAGAAAGAGTAAAAGCAACATTTCCAACACATTCCGTTGATGGAGAAGAAGAACAATTTGGTGAAAGTAATTATGTATGGGTGTGTGATCCTGTAGATGGAACGGCTATGTATGCAAGACATATCCCTGTTGCAGTTTTTTCTTTGGCATTAGTAATAAATGGAATTTCAACAGTAGGAGTTGTTTATGATCCATTTACTGAAAATCTATATTCTGCTATTAAGGGAAATGGAGCATACAAAAATAACGAAAAAATAAGCGTTAATGATATTGAACTAGATGATATTAGAAGTGTTTCTAATTTTGATATGTGGCCAAAATCAGATTATAATTTATATGATTTAATCAAAGAACTCGGCAAAAAAACATATTTTGTCGGAATAGGAAGTGTAATTAGAGCATGTATGTGTGTAGCAAATGGAGATTTTAATTTAGCAATATTTCCTGGGACAAAAAATAAAAATTTTGATATAGCAGCAGTTAAAGTTATTGTTGAAGAAGCGGGTGGTAAAGTTACTGATTTATTTGGTAATGAACAAAGATATGACAAAAATATAAATGGTGCTGTGATAAGCAATGGGAAAGTACATTCAGAAGTTGTTGCAGTAATAAAGCAACTATTAAAAAATAAAAAATAAAATACATTTAATAAGTATGCTAATTGATAATTTCAATATACAAGTGTGTTTCTAAGTTGTCAAAAACTTGGTATGTAGCAAGACTATGTCTATTAAAAATTCATAGTCTTTTTTATTCTTCATTAGTATTTTATATACATAAAAGATATCAGTAAGTGATATAGGATATTTTTTTAAATAAAACTCACACGTAGTATGAGTAACTATTACAATATCACTATTTTTTAACTAATTTTTTGCCATTTTTATAATTTAGTTTATACCAATTAATAAATTCATCTGTAGCACTTGTTCTATTATCAGGTCTATTATTTCTTTCTTCATCCGACATTTCTGCTAAAGTCTTATTGCAATTCATTGGTATAAATACAAACCATAAATTTGATTTTGCTTTTTTATTTTTTTTTCCTCTTATTTCGTGTGAAAGTGTACCTTTACTAACTCCAAAGAATTGAAAATAATCTTTACCATCAAAAAAGGTTAAACAATCGAGAAAATAACAATTTCTATTCTTAGTTTGTTTCATAGTTTCCAATAATTCTGTAATATTTGATGATATGCCACTTCTTTTTGCGAAAGCACCAGGATATCCAGGATTTCCAGGATAATCTTCTATATAAAAACCAGAATCAGCAACAAATACAGGTGTTCTGAGTATTTCAAAAGCTTGTCTGGCTTTTTCTTTTGATATAAATTGTATATTATTAATATTTGGCTCTTCTAAATCACATTTAAAATAATCAATTGTGATTCCAGCTTTTTCAAACTTTTCTTTTACTGAAATGTATTTACCATAATTTCCAGTTATGTAAGTTAAATTTTCCATATTACATTTCTCCTTTGTATTTATATAATTTTTTTACCACTTGTGGATTGTATTCAGGCATTGTAAGATCAATATTCTTATCATCAGCTATTTTTTTAGATAAAAAATACATTTGCAAAGCTAAATAGTATTCTTTCCAAAATATATTTGTATCTTCATCTAAAGTATGAAGAAGAAAAATATTAGGATATTGTTGTGTAAGTATAGGTAATAATTCATTATCTAGTCCTTTCATTTGGTGTGCTAAATAAATAATAGGACTTTCTGGATTTTGAAACAGTAAATTACTTCTACCATGACAGAAAGAGCCTTTATCATGAACAACAACGCTAGAAGTTCCAGTTTCTATCATATTAGATTCTAAAATATAAGAAGAACAAGTAGTATCATATCCTGATAAAATTTGAATTAGATTTGTGTCTTTAAAATTAAATTTGAGATTATTAACACGTTCTTCACTTTCCTTTAATAATTGGTTTAATTTCTCATTTATCTTTACTAAATCTTCACTTGATAATTCTTCTTTTTTTCCTTCTTTCAATACACTTAAGTCTAAAATCATTAACATGGGTGCAAGAGTAGGGACAATTGAGATAAAACTTTTTTCTCGTTCTTTATATTTAGCATTATCCCAATGTATATCATAAAGGGTAGGTAACTTGGTATTACCACATAAATAGTAATCTTCTGGTTGCATTATATATTCACTAGTAACTATACAACACATACCATAAAAATTATTATGGTAATGCCTTAGTATTTCAATAATGCCATTTGATTTACCACTACTTGAAATTGCTACTAGACTACCAAATTGTTTAATAATTTTATTTTCCATATAAAAGTAATCTCTTGGTTCAATTACTTGGCAAAAAATTCCTTTTGATTCTAAATACATTTTGAGATAATAGGCAACAGCCTTAGAACCACCAGTTGCTACAATCAAAGTAGGTTTTTCTTTAAATCTTTTAAAATGAAGATATGTAAACTCATTAGGATCATTTATTTGTAGTAGTCTTTCTTTTAATTTAGAAAAATTAATTTCTGTAGTTTCAGTTTGTGTGTGTTTCATAATAAAAATTTCTCCTTTTTCTAAATTAATAATAGCAAAAGAAGAGGAAATATTTATGTCAGTTATAAAAATTTTCCAAAATTTCTATTGATTTAATTCGATTAATATAAAAATGTCTGATTTCTTCTTTAGATTCACAATAGGCAGCCACTCCCCATTCACTACCTAAAATAATTAAATCATAGGGGTGGATAGTTCTTTTAGAAATGTTTTTTTCATCTTTAGAATAATATTCAATTAAACATTTCCTTTTTTCTTTTATAGCTCGATTTATTAGATTAAAAAAATCTTTATTTTTAATATTGATAGCATTTGGTGTAATAAATCTTTTAGGAACATTAATATTTTGATTTAATACATATCCTCCGTAAGGTCCTTTAATAGTATCAATATAAATACCTGCTTTTTCAATTTCATCTTTATAAACTCGTATCATTCTAGGAGATACTTCTAGTTTTTCAGATAATTCCTGAATACTATATTTTCTTCCTGAACTTAAATATTCAAGCATAGTAAGCACATTACTAATTTTAGACATATTACACCTCCTTAGTAATATAGTATATATTATAGCACAAATATGAATTACATAAGTAATGTTTATTGTAAATTGCTATGATTATAACATACATATTTTTTTGTCAATACGAGAAAGTTTTTTCCAAATTGACAAAATAAAATTTAGATTGAAAATATTTTTAATATATACTCGAAGAAATTTCCAAGTTTCCTATCAATCTAGAGCGATTATGTAAGATATCTACAACTTTCACTCATAACGATTTGATATATAAAACATCAATCACTAATGATATTCTAGTACAAATTTATCTAAATATCTTAAAAAAAGTTCATTTTTATAGTAAAATAATATCTAGGGGATGATTGTATGCCAAATTATTATATTGATCTTGGATCATCAACAATAAAAGTTTATTGCTATGAAAATGAATTAAAATTACTAGAAGAACATTCTATTTATTTTAAAAATGACTTTGATGAAGAAAAAGGTATAAGTGAAATTAATTTAAAAAAACTATGTAATTACTTTGAAGAACTAAAGTCAAAGTATGATTTGAAGTACTATAATACATATATTTTTGTTACAGGAATTTTTAGAAATTTAATACAGATAAGAAAACAGGAATTAGTTAAGTTATTTAATGATAAATTTGATTTGCATTTCAATATTATAAGTCATGGAATTGAAAACTATTATTTAGGAAAGGCTATGGAAAATGATTATAATGGCAAAAAAGTTTTAATCATTAATATGGGTGGTAAAACTACAGAATTAGTTACTTATGTAGGTACAAAAATAACAGATACAAAAAATTTAAATTTAGGTGTTGCAGATTTATTAAATAATTTTAGTGAAGTAAATAATAAATATAGTGGCAATACAGTAGAAGAAATGGAAAATTTTGTTGCTGAAAGGCTATCTACTATTAAATTAGATAAAGATTATGATTGTGCAATATTTACAGGTGGCGAGGAAAGATTTGAACTATTAACGGGATTTAATTTAGTAGAAAATACTTTATTTAATGATAATATTCATAAATATATGTTAAGCTTAGAAGATTATATTAAAGGTACTGAAAAAGTATTCAATGATATTTCACTTGAAGAATTATATGCCTTAATGCCTTCAAATCCTAAATGGATGGATGGAGCAAGAAGTGGCGCTATTATACCTTTAGTTTTATTTAAAATGACTAATGTAAAATGGATTATACCATCTGATTTAAATCTAATAAATGGTGTAATTAATGATTTAAAATAAACTTATCTTAGGGGGGTAAAAAATGATAAAGAATGTTATATCTGTAATAGATGGAGAAGCTGGAAGTTGTGGTAAAGCTAAAGTAATTGGTGAAATAGCTACTCTTGAAAATATTAATTTAGGAGCATCTATTACCAATTGTATGCCAAATGCAGGCCATACTTTTGTAGATGAAAAAGGACAAGCTACAGTTTTTAGAAACATACCTGTGTCAGCTGTTAATCCCAATACTGAATTATTTATTGGTCCAGGTTCTGCTATTGATATGGAAGTATTTAAACAAGAATATGAAAAAGTAAAAAAATATTTAGGGGATAGAAAGATATATATTCATGAGTTAGTTCCCTTAATTGAAGAAAGACACAAACAATATGAAAAAGAACATATTAAAAGTGGATCGACATTTAAAGGATGCGGAGCAGTAACTCAAGAAAAAGTTGTTAGAGATAAACGATTAGAATTTTTTAAGACTTTCAAAAATGCTGTTGTTTGTTCTAATGAGGAATGGTTAGAAAGACTTTATAAGCATCTTGATAATCCAAATGAATATGTAATGTTAGAAGGTTCACAAGGTTGCGATTTAGATTTGAATCATAGTGGTAATTATCCATATGTTACAAGTAGAAATGTTTCGACTTCTCAATTACTTGCTGATTCAGGAATTTCTGCTGAAAGATTACTAGAAACAATTATGGTCATTCGTCCTTTTCCAATTAGAATAAGTAATATTACTAAATCAGGAGAATTTATTTATACAGGTGATTATGGTAAGGGGGATGAACTTTCATGGACGCAAATTAATTTGGCATCTATGTATGGTAATTATCCAACTAAGACTGATGTAGAATGTTTACCATATAATATTAATTTAAGTTATGTAAAAAAATTAATTAACCAATGTCCTGAAATATATTTAAAACAATTATTTGGCACTAATTTTAAAAATATTAAAATTAGTGATTTAAAGATATTACAAATACTAGAATTAGAAAGATTAGTATATAAATCAAAAGGATTTAGTAACTATGAATCTCATTTTTTGGAAATTTTGGGATTCGATAAGGATTCCTCATCAAATACTATATTTGATCAATCTGAACAAACAACTGTGACTAAAATGGAAAGAAGAGTATTTGATTTAGATATTGCTAAACTTAAATCAAATTGTCGTATTAATACTCCATCTAGTCTATATTTAAACTTTTTTCAACATTTAGGATTAGATTATAAAGGTAATATTGGTAATTTTGATGATTTTTATTTTAATAGATATTTAAGGGAATATTTTAGTTGGATTGAAAGTGAAACTGGTGTTGAAATCTTTGCGCTTGGAACAGGCGCTAAAAATGGTGAAAGGATTTTAAAAAAAGAATTAATAAAATAATTAATTATTTTAATCATAATATATTATGTAGTATATTTCCATGGTTTGACAATGTCCATAAAATGTGCTACTAATTTTATTAGTTCAGTTGTCAAGATGCAATTGTAGCACTAAGACCGTTATGATTTATAATAACGGTCTTTGCTTTTTTATAAATTTACTTTAAAATTATTATAATCTTTTAACTTTGAATTTAAATACCTTATATATATAAATAATGTTATAATTAATATGAGGATGTGGTATTATGCCTTCTGCAAGAATACACGAAGCTATAGTTAAAGAATTAAATGTTGATAAAAAATTCAACGAATTATTATTACGAATTGGTACAGTTTCACCTGATTGCTGGAGAAATGTGGAATCTGAAAGTGGTGTAAAAGATAAATATGTAACACATTTTTGGGATTTCAGAATAAAAGATGGGCAAGCAAATGATTATAAAGAATTTTATTTAAAATATTACAATAAATTAAATAATCCATTTTACTTTGGTTACTTAGTTCACTTAATTGTGGATCAGTATTGGAAAACATTTATAGATCCAAAGTATAAAATAGTTGAAAATGGTATCAAAGGTTTTAGATTAAAAAATGGAAAATTTCATGATGATGAAAATTGGTGGGGGTATTTTGATTCTTTAAAGATGCAAAAGCAAATTGCAAAAATATATAAATTAGGTATTTTCCCAATTAATAAGGAAGATTTAATTGGCTTTGAATGTAATATAGATGAATTAAATTTAAATGGATTATTTGGGGCAAATGGAACATTAAATTATATTAATACAAATATAACGCCTGGAGAAGTAATAGAAGAATCTGAAATATATGATGTTAATCAAGTTATATCTCATATAAAAGAAACCGCTGAATTCGTAAAACAAGAATTAAAAAAACTTTCAATTATTAAAGAAGAAAATGATAATAAAATTAAAATTGCAGTTGATATAGATGATACAATTCTTTGTACTAAAGAATTAGAAGATTTATATTGGCAAGAATTTTTAAAAAACAATTCAAATATTGACCCTAATAAGCAATATGTATGGGGAGACTCTGAACTGGAATTATTTTGGAAATTATATAGAGAAAAAATGGCATTTGGTAAAGTTAAACCGGGAGTTAAAAATTCATTAGAGCAATTAATTAATAATAATTATCAAGTTGACCTATTATCTGCTAGGCCACTAGATAAATATGCTTCATTAAAGAAAAAACTTGTTGAATACTTTGAATTGAATGGAATTCAATATAATTATATGAATTTAGGATTTCATTCAAAAAAAGAATTTTTAGAAGAGCATAAATATGACATATTAATTGATAATGATTTACGTTATATTAAAGAAGCTGAGTCAGTTGGTGTAATTCCAATTTTATTTGGTAAGGATGAAAGTTACTATGGATATCAAACGGATAATTGGGATGAAATACCATTATTAATTTCTGATATTATTGATAAACAAAATTTAAAACAAAAAACATCGCAATATTAAGATATTTTGGTTAATTAAGTTGGAAAATCCAACTTTTTTATGTATTAGGAATTTCCTTTCAAAAAAATTTTGCTTGTTTTTGATAACTGGTAATTAACAAGTAAAAAAATTCACGA
>CANRPA010000014.1 GCA_947632395.1 uncultured Bacilli bacterium
AAAGGATAGAATTCTATCCTAAAAGTGTCCAACTTTGAAATTGCCATTTTTGTCCAAAAATATATTGACATTTACAACTTAATGATTCATTATTAAAATATTAATTTTTTCTTTTGTTTTTATTATACATTTTTTATTTATTTTTAAATTGCAAGTCAAGGTCGCGAAGCGTTCATTTTTAACCTTTACTGCAATTTATAAAATAAATATAATTATCAAACAAAAAGCAAAAAAAAAGATATTTATAAGCGTTCATTATAAATATCATTTTTGACAAATAAATTGCTCATCTTATGAATTTTAAATTAATGTAGATATTGTGCATTTAGTTTTAAAAATTCACACTTATCTGCACTTTTTCGCGTGGAAGTAATTCTTCCTTGCGATTAATAATATATCACTTTTTTTAATTTTTATCTACTTATTTATTATTCTTTTCTTAAAATTCATTGAAAAAAGTGCATTTTCTTTTATAATTGCACTTTTTTCTACCTATTGCACTTAATTGTGCACTTTAGATTGATTTAACGCAATTTTTTTCCTTTATTTATAAGGGTTTGAAGAAATTTTAAATATTTTGTTCTTTACATAAAATAATTTATATTTATTCGACAAACTTCCAGTGGTAACCACCAGCAGTATCTCTTAATCCCTTACAACAATAGCTTATATTGTCTCTTTTAATATTTAATTCTTTTGCTGCAGCAGTAATGCTTTTATATACTTTTCCTGACTCAATATTAACAACTCTTTTTCTTTGAACATTTCTTGCACAATCTGGACAACCAGATCCATATCTAGCTCGTCCTTGAATACTTCTAAGCCATGAATAACCACACTTGCTACATATCCACCATACTTTTTTGCCACTTCCACAAGTTATATCTGATGGCAAAAATTTATTTTTTTCATAATCCCATTCTTCAGCTAAATCTGGTCTTAGTGTTTCCAAATCATTCTCGCCCCTAATTAAGTTTTGTGAATATACCTTTACCACATCTAAGCAATACAACTTATCAAGAATATCATCTGTTATTTCGATTTTTTTATTAATTCCAAGTATAATTAAAATATTATTAATTGCTTTTTCCATTTCTTCTAAAAAAGTTTTGCTTTGTTTCCTATCACTTGTGGATTCTAATTGAATATTTATATGTTTCGGAGATTTATGAACAAAAGCCCCTTTTTCAAGTATCGTAATGACTTTTTCTATTTCATTACGATTTTGAATTAACTGTGCTTTTTTTAAACTACGAGGGTTTTCCTCCTTATGCCATACGACACCATCATATTCAATTCCAATTTTTTTAGATGGTATCCATATATCAAGTTCCATGTTAATATTTGTTTCCTCATTTTTTAACCAATCAGGTCTATAATTTTGGACTGCATCACTAAAATATTGTTTTATAAAGTAAAATACTAATCGTTGTGGCATACTAGAAATGTTAATTAAATTTGGATTCATTATTCCTCTATGTTGAAAAGCATGTCTAATTTTATGTTTTACAATTGTACCATCCTCAAATCGTACTGTTATGTCATCTGCGCTATTATCTTCTATCACTGTACATTTCATCCCACATTTCATAAGTTTTGTTTGCCCCAATATGCTGTTCTTTTTTGAATAAGCATATCCTCTTCCTAATAATGGATGAATTATAGAGCCTTTGAAATAACTATCTCTTGAACAATTTTCTTTTATTGTTCCATCTTCAAATTGTACTGTTATTTTAGTTTTTCCTAAATCCTCAATAACTGTGCATTTCATTCCTGATTTCATTACTTTACTTTCACCTTTAATACTTGCATTTAAAAGTCGAGTATAGTTCTTACCTAAAGATGGATTTGCAATAGTCCTTACTCTAAAATAATCTCTTCTAATATGTTCAACAATTGTGCCATCTTCAAATTTAACACTAATATCTTTACTATTATTATCTTCTATAACTGTACATTTCATTCCACATTTCATCACAGCCGATTGTCCTAAAACGCTTCCTTTAACATAATTAGGATTAGCTACTTTCCCTCTATAGAAATCGAATCTATTTGTCTTTTTTATATACCCATCTTCAAATTTAACACTTATATCCTTGCTATTGTTATCTTCTATAACTGTACATCTCATTCCATTATTCATAACTCTAGTTTCCCCAAGTATACTATATTTTATGGAATTTGCTTTTCCTCTACCAAGAGAAGGGTTGCTAATATTGCCTCTCCTAAAACTGCTTCTTGAACAATGATTTTTAATCGTGCCATCCTCAAATTTAACACTTATGTCCTGACTATTATTATCTTCAATAACAGTACATCTCATTCCACAATTCATAAGCTTAGTTTCATTTAATATAGATTTACCTTTACTAATCATTTTTATCATCCCTCTTATAATGTTCAGTGAAATAGTATTTAGAAATATAATAGGAAGCTGTTAAATTATTACAAATACTTCAATTTTTCTAAATTTTTGTAAAATGTTATCAGCTATTTCATAACCAATATCTTTAAACATAATTTTACAAAATTACATATTTTAAAATAAATACTTCATACAATATATATAAAATAATTATTAATTTTGCAACCTAGTTCTATTCGTAATAGATAATTCATTGTGCGAAAAAGCTTTTACATCTAAATCAGAAATTATCTCTGAATAAATATCATTTCCATCTGGGTCTGAGATTTCTATTATTAAAAACACTTCCTGTTCAACAAATGAAAAGTTGCTTCTTCCAGTGCATTCAATTCTTAGTTTCCAACCATCTCCAGATACTCCTTTTGGATGTTTTCCGTGATATGACTTAATCGGATTCCATTTAAAGCCATATTCTACTTGCTGAGATTCATATTTATCTGACCATTGTTTTTCCAGTGGTATTTGCCCCTTAAAACTTACTTCGCCGGTTTCTTCATTAACACTATATGTTCCAAGACTTACGTCTACATTAGTTCTACAATACTCCTGACCAAAATTACTATCTAGCTTAGGATTATATGCTAATGTCATCCTAACATCACAATACCATTTTACATTTTTACATAGACTTTTAGGATATGGAAAATCATATACCTCAATAAATCCACCTTCATTAATATTTGCCTTGAATATCATTTGTACTTTTGACTTAGTACACATTATAAATTCATCAACATCATCTATAGGTTTTCCAAATCCATAATATTGATGTAAATCAATATTTTCATTATCACATTTTATGGGTATAGTAGAGTTATTAATTAATAATGCTTTTGCTAATAATAAATCTAAATTTTTATTATCCAATTTACTATAAATATTAGCCAAAATGCTTGAAATCATAGGAGCAGAAAAACTTGTACCTGCATCTTCAACAATATTACCATTTTCATCTAAAGATTTAACTGCATAACCAATCTTTTGTCCATCTCTAGTACAATTGCCACCATAATGAACAACATCTGGTTTTACTAAAAAATTAGGCCCTGGTCCTTTTCTAGAAAATGGGGATGGACAATTTACATCAACAAAATTACTTACAGGTTTGTGTGCTATTGATCCGACTGTAATTCCCAATGCCGAATCTGCTGGTGGATTAATTCTATCTTTTATTTTACTTTTAGGTTCCCAATCACGTAAAGGTATAGTTTCGTAATTACCCGCAGAAATAACAAACCTAACATCATACTTTTCTTGAAGATAGTCTAAAAAAACTGCTAAATCTGATACTTCATCACCACATTCACAACTAGTACCTAGAGACAAATTCCATATTTTTACCTTATCAGAATATTTTTTTAGTGCATCTTCAAGATAAATCATTAAATCTTCTTCTGTCAATCCCACGTTGCTCTTTTCCGATGGCATTACAACAACATTCAATATTTTACACTTACCAATATTCATTCCAAAATTATTTATTTTGTTTCCATACAATATCATTCCAGCAACAAATGTACCATGAAAATTATCTTGATACTTATCTGGAACATAAGATATAGTATCAAAAATCCATGGTGAAATGTATTTATTATTTAATGAAATACCTGAGTCAACAACTGCAACTATTGGATAATCAATATTTTCATCAGGATATTCAACTTCGTCATTAAATTTAAATTTATCTTTTTTTACTTCATTATTTATAGTATATTTACTAAAAGTTGAAATTTCTTTAAGGGTTGGAAACTCCTTTATTTCATTTAATTTTTCTATGGTATCAACATTTATACTATAAGCGACTAATTTTTCTGAATAATTTATTTTTTTAAAATTACTACTATTATTTACATAATTATTAATAAAAGTTGTTATACTTTTTTGATTTTCCTCATCACTTTGTAAATCAAAAAATTTTAATTTAATTTTTTCATTATTTCTTACTGCGTTTTGTATATTTGACTGATTGATTTTTTCGTTAATATTATAGTTTTCTATATTTTTAATTTTAGATATATTAACCTTTTTAGTTTTAATTTGTGTTGTTTTAATTTCCTCTTTAAGCTTATTAACACTATTAGAAGTCATTTTTACATATAATTCATCTAAATGGCCTGATCCAATTATAGGATAATCAGAATTAAATAGATCTATTGGTTTATGACTTTTTGCAATTGCTTTTTCCTTCATTGTAACTTTAATTATACTAGGAATACTAGGAAACTTTATTTCATTAGTTGAGACTCTTTGCATTATAGAAGAAAAATGACTAACAATATCATCTCTATAGCTTTCTTTCCACTCATCATTATAATATTTCGAATCACCACCACCTTGATTCTTAGAATAATCTTCACGTCTTGGGCTAAAAATTATAGAAGGCAATCTCTCTTCATCCATTAATTATCACCATCACTTTCATTTAATACAGATGATACATAACTTTTAGACTTATCAACAAAATCTCCGATAGTTGCATAACTAAATAATTTTGAGTCTAAATCTCTTAAAAATTTTATTTTTATATTAGTAGAGTCTTTATCATTAGGTGATAAATCAATTAAATTACGCATAGACAAAAATTGAAAATAATGATTCGAAATTATGCTAGCTGTTAAATTAGTTTTATAAACAATTGCATCTATTTTAGATTTTTTTATTATTTCTTCAATATCGGCTCCGCTAAAATTTTTAAATAAAATATTTAACTGATTACAATATTTTTTATAAAAATAATTATCATTTAGAAAATATTTTATTAATTCAAATCGTGATTTTTCATTTGGAACATCAATTTTAAGTTTAAAGCCAAATCTTCTCCAAACTGCTGGATCCAATAAATTCTCATGATTTGTAGCAGCTATTATTATACTTCCATTATTTAAACTATCTATATTTTGTAGTAAACTATTTACAACTCTTTTTAATTCGCCTAATTCGTGTTCATCATCTCTAACTTTTGCGATTGCATCAAACTCATCTAAAAACAAAATGCAAGGAACCCTTTGAGCAAAATCAAATAATTGTCTAATATTTTTAGCTGTACTTCCTAAATACGAAGAAATTACTCCATCTAATCTAGCAACAACTAAAGGCAACTGAATCTTGCTACACAAATATTTTGCTAATTTTGTTTTTCCGGTTCCAGGAGGACCAAAAAGCAAAATACTATTAGGAATTTGATATCCCTCCTTAAAAATTTCATTTCTACTATTGTAATATTCAATAAACGTATTTACATTTTGTTGATTTTCTTCATTTAAATATATTACTTCATCAATTAATTGATTAGGATAAAACACATCAGCAATCGGTAATCTCGATTCTTTATCTAAAGGTATATTTATAATATTATTTGTTATAATTTGATTCTTCTTAAAGGTAGAATTTGATATTACTTTTTCTAACATTTTCGCCTGTCTAATATTATTACATTTTATAAGATTATCAATCATCAACTTCGTATAATTTATTACTTTATCATCATCATGTTTTAATGCTCCTTCAATTATTTTATATATTTCTACTGAAAAATCCATAACACATTCTCCTTTTTTATTATATTAAAATTATAACATTATCGTTTCTCGTTGTAAATATATCGTTCATCAATTTTTAAATTTCGTATTTTTATTTTACATATTTGTTTTTAAAATATGCATTTTTGTTTCATAGTAAAAGCACTTTTATCAAGTGCCTTAAACTCTTGTATTTACTTACCCAAATAGCATTTCCTTTATTTTTGGATTTAGCCGATACCTCCATGTCCTGCATCTATAACAATTTTTGCCATACTATCACTCCTCAAAGTATTATATTCAAATATTTAAAAAAGGTATTTAAAATACCCAACAATACCATTCTTATTTCGTACCCACTAAATCCATGCTGCTTCTAAATCTATATTTCATAAATAATTACCTACATTCTAAATTCTTGCTTAAACAAATCATGAAATAACAACTTGATCTCTTAAACTTGTTATTGGTATTATTATATCTTTTGGAATTCTTGAAATATTAAAACTTTTTTTCAAAAATTATGGTTTTTAATAAAACTAATTGCTCCTTTCCTAAAAATAGGCATAAAAAAAGAGATGTATATATCTCCCTTAAAGTCTAATTTTAAATTTTTAACGACTTTATATCTATTCAAAATGAACTAGATATTAAAACCAATAATATAGAAGCGAATATAAGAAAATATAGTTGGTTTTTCCAATAGTTTTATATTATAATTTAAGAGTATAACACAAAATATAAAAATAATTTTATTTTTTATCTTCAGATTTTAATTTTATTATTTTACATTTTGAACTATTATCATGTTTTTTATTTTCTTCAACGCCAATTATTGAATATAAGTCTGTTGGCTTTGATGAGAACAATTGATTTAACATTATTTTTCTTATATTTGAATAAACTAATCTTTCTTTTAAACTATTTTCTAATTCAAATTTAACTATATCATCTATTACTTCCTCATCAAAATCAAGGCTAAATTCATCTCTTAGTGGATATGGTTTATCATAATATTCAACTTTATCTTTAATTCCTAGTTCTTTCGCTACATAATATAATATATCAGTTTCAGACATATTACTTTCAGATATACACATATAATCATGAACCATATCGAGCATACTATTATATCTTTTTATTTCATCAGTCATTTTATATTTATCCCAGTTTATTTGAACACTCTTGATTTTATTTCTGATATTATCAATTAAATCTAGATGAGTACTTATATATGAACTAAGCATTGAATCATAATCACCGATAAAATAAATTATATAATTATTGACACCAATTTCATCTATTTTATTAGGTGCTTTAAATTGATTATGAAGCATAATTTCAAAATTAATATTATTATCATTTATAATCTCATTAATCATACTTTCTGCATAGTATTTTAATATAATATCACTACAATTATAAGAATCAAAAATAAGTAAAAAACCTTTCCCTATCATTGACTCTAAATTTGAATCTTTGGCTTTAGCAATTTCAATTTCAACTCTTTTTGTATAATATGATGTTTCATTTAATACTTGATACTTTTCTGCTAATTCTCTTGGAAGAATCTTTTCCATAATAATACTTAATTCTTTACTTTCCCAATCAGTATCTGTATTATCTAAATAATTATCAGCTACTGTTGTAATAAATTCTGAATTATCTTTAAATTTTAACACTAAGTATTTTATAAATTCATAATCTTGTTTTACTGATTCAGAACAAAAAGAGTACATTTTATTATCATTAGTATAACTAATTACTCCCATCATAAAATCTTTATCATTTTCTAATTGTTCAGGTATAAACTCTCCTAAATCTTCTCCATTAACATATTTTTTTACTAAAGAAATATCTATTTTTTTCATATATTATTCCCCCTTATATTTACGAATATTTTCATTTCTTCTTAATCTTCTTAAAGCTTTAGCTTCAATTTGTCTAACTCTTTCACGAGTAACACCATGATGTTGTCCAACAGTTTCTAGGAATTGAGGTTTATCGTTATCTAATCCATATCTTTCATGAATAATTAATCTTTGCCTATCATCAAGGACTTTATCAACATCTTTAATAAAATGTTTCATTACTATATCTGTAGTAATAAAATCTTCCATATCATTTTCATCAGGAAGTTCATTTGATATTGTTTCTATCAACCCCATGCTTATTATTAATTTTAAATAATAAGCTATCTTTGTCTTTCCTATATTAAGATTATCTAATTTATCAAAATTCAAATTATTATATATTCTTTCTAGTAAAGGAATTGTTTTGATTACATTCTCATAAATATAATAAGAACAACTATTCCATCTATCAGTGAAAAATTTTTCTTCAATTACTTCCTTAAATGGTTTTTCCAATTCTTTATTTCTATATGATATATATAGTGTTATTAATTCTACTAAACAATCAGTAGAAACTCCTAGTTGCTCACTCACTAATATTTCATCACCACATAAGTTGTTATAAACTTCATTAAAATATGAGGATGTAAATAATAATGAATATCTATCAACATTTAATAAATCTCCATTGTATAGTTTTTTAATCCATACACTATTAAAAGAACTAATTATATCATTCATATCATAACTAAAAATTCTAATCCATTTCTTTTTATATACTCATACACCACATATAAAGTTCCTAATATAAGTTCATCCATATATTTTTTCTTCAATGTTTCATCTTGAGTATTAATTGCTTTTCTGTATAATTCCTGTGCTGTAGTAATCTTTAATTTTGGTAAAGAAGATATCTGATTATGTCATTGAATCAATTCTTCCATACTGTTCCTTAGTTAGTGTTTTTATTTTATTTTTACCTTTTGATATTTTACAAACTGTTGGTTTATAACTTCTATAATCTTCTAAAATATCTTCAAATGTTGAATATCCCACTGTTAATCCACTTGCTTTTAACATAGCTTTAAACTCATCAAATGTAATAATAAATTCTTGATATGTACTTGTGTCATCTGAATCAATTGTTGATTTTGTTCCATTATTTTCATAACCTACAGCATTTACATAAACACGAAGTATATCTTGAATTGGTTGTACTTTGTTCTCAATTGCATATGGATATCTATCAGCATATGAAAATCTAGGATATAATTGTATTTCATCATATTCTATTCCATTTCTAGTATAATACTCTCTAGCACCATTAATATAATCTTGAATATGGTTAAATGCTCCTTCATTATCAATAGATTTGACTACTTCTAAATATGATTCTACTTTATATTCACTTCCATCATCACTTGCAAAACATTTTCTTTCTAATAATCTCTTAGTTCTTAACAAATTTTCTTTCATTTCAAATTCCCTCTTTTAATAATCTATCTAGTTTTAGTTAAAATTCTTCTTTTAATAGACCTCTTGCTATTTAATGAGCAAAAGTAGTTTCCATCATTGGTATCATAATCAAATGAATAATCATCTGTCATTTGCTTTGATAATTGTTCTAGTAATTTGATTTTTCTTGAAGTATTTTCATCATCCAATTTTCCAAACATTCCAATACTAATATCCTTTTCCCCAAAATTATGAATAGAATACCATCCAAGTATTTCACTTTCAAAATATGGATTATGAGTTAATATAATGTGTTCTCTAGGAATTACTATTCCGTTTTGTTTAAGGATTAAAGGAATACCTCTATCAACAAACAATTTAGAATTAATTTTTCCTAATGTTCTAGCAAATATTGATACTAGGTTTATACCATTTTGTGAAATTGAATCATATTCCCCTTTACCTATCTCCAAAATATCATCAGCCGGATAATCAAATCCTAAAGCATATAAGTAATCCATATAATTACCTAATAGAGATTTATTTTGAACAATCCAATCAACAAATTCGTTTGAATACATATTATTCATATTGTTTATGTCTAGTCCTCTGGCATCACAATATTGTTTAAATAAACATAATAAATACCTTTCAAACATAAAACACCTCCAATAAATTTCGCTTTTTTCAAAAAGCACTAGTATTATAACCCAAAAAGTGATATAATTAAATTACTAATTTTTTATATCAGATATAATCATCGGTTATATAAGGAGGTTTTATGAATATTAATTTAGAATTATATAAAACATTTTATTATGTTGCTAAAAACGAAAATATTTCTAGAGCATCAAAAGAATTATTAATTAGCCAGCCAGCTATAAGTAAGTCAATTAAAACTTTAGAAGAACAACTTAACACAAAGTTATTTATAAGAAAAAGAGATGGTATGGAGTTAACTGAAATTGGAGAAGCATTTTACAAAAAAATAAAAGACGCTATGGAATTAATATCATCTGCTGAAAATGATTTAGAAGTTTTAACAAATATGGAATCAGGAATAATCAATATAGGTGCTAGTAAAACAATACTTCATGAGTTTCTAATGCCATATATTAAAGATTTTCATGAAAAATATCCTAAAATTAATATTAGGATATTTACTGATAAAACATCTGATTTAATTACTAAATCAAAAATGGGAATAATAGATGTAATATTTACCAATATGCCAATTAATTTGCCGAGTAATTTCGATTCAGATAAAATGATGATATTACACGATTGTCTTGCTGCTAATAACACATATCAATATTTAAAAGATAAAAAATTAGAAAAAAAAGATTTAGAAAAACTACCACTTTTAGTTTTAACAAAAGGAGCAACAACAAGGATAAGACTTGATGATTATTGCATCGAAAATAATATTGAGATTAATCCACAAATGGAATTTGGAAGTAATACTTTAATAAAGGAGTTTACTGAGGCAGGATTTGGAATCGGATTATTAACAGAAGAGCATATAAAAAAAGAATTAAAAAGTGGGGAACTTTTTAAACTAAATCTTGAATTACCATTAAAAGAAAAATATTTAGGAATGGTATGGAATACAGATAATAAAAGTCTTGTAGCCAAAAATTTTATTAGGTATATAAAAAATAACATTAGCGAATAATGTTATCTTTTTTTGATGAACTTGGTGCAAGTATTTCTTGCAAATCTCTATCTAATTCTTCTCCCAAGATATGCTTTAAACTTTCTTCAAAAGCATATGCTTGCTCTGATATTTGTAAATTAACATTTAAACCAGATGAAATATTTATATGTGCTAATGTTTGTTCAATTGGAGAAAAAATTCTTTTACCCATATTTTCATTTTCAATACTTTGAACTACCATTCCTCCATTATCAAGATCACCTTGTAATGCATTTCTATATCTATTAAGTGTTTCAATTCTTTCTCCATTACTAGTAACTATACTCTCTGATTTGCCAGTATCAATAGATTGTGGTACATAACCTAAAAATCGTCCTTCTCTATCATAATTTTCAACAAAAGTCCTAAATATAAAATCCTTTCTTTGTTTTGCAGTATTGATTAAATCTCTTAATACCTTTTTTGCATCGAATCGACTATCAACCATATTTTCATTATATTTGGTTGATGATATAGATGCAAATTTTTCATTTGGAGCATTTAATCCATAATCTAACTTGACTAAGCAAAAGCATGTTTTAAAGAAATCTCCTCTCATAAATGAACTTGTTTTCAATATTATTTTTTCCCATGGAAATAATTGATATGTTTTTCCACTATCTTCTATCAAACCACCATCAGCTATTATTCTATCTTTATTTTCTAATAATACTTTTAATATCGTAAATGATGAAGAATTTTCATCAATTGGATAATATATAGATCCATCAGATCTTACTTTTGCAAAGTATCTTTTTGTAGTTTCAGATAGTATCTCTCCTTTTTGTATTCCTAATAAATGAGGTAAATTCCATCTATTAATATTATAGTAAAAATCAAATTCTGAATCATCTGCCAATACAGCTGTATTCAAAACTGAAACACTTTTTCCTAGTGAATCATTAGGATTTTTTGTATAGAAAAATTTATAAGTATCAACGCATAGTTCTAGATTATCAAATAAATTTTTCATTACTTGTTTCATAATTTCATCAGTAGATGTTGTACCAATTAAATCTTTTGCACCAGGATAAGATGAAATATTAATATTACTACTATCATCAATAGTTGTTTTAGTCATCACTCTATAGTCATCTCTAGTAATAGTTGTTGTTGGAATACTCTTTCCTATTGTGTATGTATCAATTCCTTTTTTATCAGTAACTTCTGATAAATAATATGTTCCGTCTTCTCGTTGTCTTAAAATTTGCCTTTTATTTTTTGAAGATTTTCTTTGAAAATCTTCTTCTAATTGAATATTTGAAGTTTTTGATGCTTCAATTAAATGTATTAAGGATGCTTCATCAAATGTAAATCTCTTATTTAATTTATTCGCAATTTCATCTAAATCAGAATCAATCTGTGCTTGAAGTCCACCATCAAATCCCATTCTTTCGGCTGCTTTTAAAAATAAAGATTTTATCGTTTCTTGTTTTTTTGTTGCTATTGCCATTTCAATTGGCATTTTAAAATGAATCTCAGATAAACCACTAATAATTAGCTTACTAAGCTTTTTATAAATATTCTCAATAGCATCTATAATTTTAGTTTCATCTTCATCAAAAATTCTATAAGATTCAAGTTCTGATAATAAGTAGCTAGAATTATTTCTAATTATTTGTTTTAAAAACTGTGTATCCATTATTCTTGTGCCAAATATGGCTTCTAAAACATCTAAATTCATTCCATTTCCCACAATATCACTTCCTTGCATCCTTGCTATCTATATACAATTATATCATAAAATCGATAATATTTCTTTTATCTTTTATTATGTGATTCGATTGCACTAAATCATTGATAGTCATTATCGGCTTGCTTCTAAATATCCCATAATTCATATATTATTTATTTCTTTTTATAATCTTCGGGATTAAGACCAAAAAAATTATTTTTAGATAAAAATGGTAATGTTAATAAATTGGGGAACTTTTTATAATAAGTACATAATCTTATTACTATAAAAATAGGAATTAAAAATCCAAGCTCTGTTAATCTAAAAGCTGTTAAAGAATAATTATATAATAACAAGAAAATTATAAGAATTATATATATAAACATATACATAATAAAGTCATATTGATTTTCAATCTTTTTTAATTTCATAAGATCATACCAAAAATATATTAACAAAATCATATAACTAAAGTAATACCAAAAGTCAAACGGAGTGTTTAAATAACGCTTGAAAAACACACTAACTAACACATTTGCAATATTAAAAATCCAGATATAATTGAATATAACAAATAATTTGCTTGGTTTATATTTAATATTTTTTCTTTTTTTCTTATAATCCTTTGTTTCATCACTTATTATTTTTCTTATATCTTGATTTAATCTAATTTTCATTTCTTTATATGATTTTTTTCTATTATCCATAATAAATTTTGATAACACTCTCTCATTTTCTTTATAAGTTCCACATTTAACTAAGCTATCATTAAATATTTTAAAAAATGAATAATCATCTATATCAATATATTTTTTATATCTTGTATAAAAATCAGTATATATGCAATAATGTTTCATAACAAAAAATAAAATAGAATATATTGGAATTACAAGTAAGGATAGAAGAACATAGTTTAAATTATTAAAAGTGCTATTTTCAAACATCATGGACACTTGTTGAATACATAATAAGATTACAGGAAAACTTATATCTTTAATAGAATCAAAAATACTATTTTCACTTTCCAATAATAAATTAAGATTCGTTTTAAAAAAATCCTGTACAAATAAATATATTGATAATATTAGTACAACAAAAGTTATTTTTTCTTCGAAAAATATTGCTACATAAAAATAATATCCTAAAAATAAAATTAAAAATACAAAACCCGGCAATGTTTTTATCACATTTAAAGATGAGCGAACTAAACCTAATACATTTTTTCTCACATCTTTACTTACAAAAAATGCAATTATTATTCCTATGATGATAATCCACATAAATCCTAAATCCTTAAAATCTAATAATCCAAATATTAAGTTAATATAATGCAACATACCTTCAATAGTATATTTAATAAATGCTTGCATATTTTACCTAACCATTCTTATCTGCTCTGTGCTTTTTTAAATTTCTAACATCAGTCATCACAGAGTTATATTGAGAAACTTCTGTTGCTAATACCATGCTCACACCAGACTCCTCATCACTTACATTACATGGCCAGTATGGATGTCTTGCACACTTATGATTTGGATATAAATATGATAATAAATCTACTTTAAAATCAATTTCTTCATCAATATCATTTGTACATAATTGAAACATATCATATAAGCCACATGTATTTTCGCATTTGTCTGCTAAAATAAAAGCCATCGGAAAAGTATTTAGGCAACTCATAAAACAATCGGGAACATCATAATCCAAATTTCCAATTTTTTTAGGAACTATATCTCTTATTATCATAATAGTATTATATATATAAGTATAATATAAAAGTTTCATATTCTTTGGTGGAAGAGCATTTTTATCTAAAAAGAAATTGCGCAATTCTGATTCAAACTTATTAGATGTATAATCATCCCTAGAAGCTAGCATATGTCCAACTATTGCCCTGGCAATTCTATTTATCTTTAAACCCTGAATAATGACATATTGTCCAATTTCTCCGGGCGTTATATATAGACTATATAAACAATCTACCAACTTTTTATATTCTCTATCATATTCTGCACCTAAGAGATTATTATTACAATTATCACATATTGTTCTAAACTTGATACCATTTTGACTAATTGAACTTTTTCTATCTATACTATGCATTTGCATCATGGAATTATATTTTACCGAAATATCATTAAAACAAAATTTTGGTGGTACATGATCCCAGGTTAATGGCAATATATGACCACATATATTGCACTTATCAATTTTTTGTTTTTTCTTTGTCTTTTTATAATAGCTAATAGTACTATTTATATTATTTTTTAAATTCTTTTTTACAGATACTTTATTAACTTTAGTCATCAAAATCACCTCTTATATTATACCATCAAAAAAGATACTTTCCTATCAAAGTACCTTAAACTCTTGTATTTACTTACCTAAATAGTCATTTCTTCTATTTTTGGATTTAATCGATATCTCCATGTCCTGCATCTATAACAATCTTTGCCATACTATCACTCCTCAAAGTATTATATTCAAATATTTAAAAAAGGTATTTAAAATACCCATTTTTCAAATAATATAATAAGTAAAAAAACATTTATAAAATATATTAATAAGTTTATCTTTTATATATTTTTCAAATTCAAACATTCCATCAATATTGTAATGTCTTCTGAAAAATCTTTTATATTACCACTATTTTATTGCTTTTGTTATATTTACTTAAATTTAATAGTTTATTTACAATTTTTAATGTTATTAAGTAAATTCATTATTTCATTAAATAAAATATTCGTATTATCTTCATGTTGATAAGGTTTAATAAAATCATTAATTTCACTTAATACTAAATCAATATTATCTCTATTTACTTTATCTTTAATGATTTTTAAACAAGTATTCCTATAACCTCTAACCATACAACCTGCTAAAGATTTATAATATGATTTTTCTGGTAAATCAGATTTTAAATAAAATTCCATCGCAAGATTATCAGTCATTGGTCTAGGATTATATAAAATTATCTTATTGCTTCTAAATACACCATTAGGTGCTGAAGTGCTTGGACAATCAATTATTTCTGCATCTTCAGGTATTTCAACATCATATAACGTATCGCCTCTTACTAACCATCTAAATATTTTATCTTCCGTACTAAAATTAAATCCTCCCATTTCTTTAGGATCTTGACTAGTAGGATTCCAGTTTTCAGCAATATTTATTTCATTTAATTTATATTCTAATCCTTTATTAGCTCCCGATGTTGTTCCAAACATAACTTTTAAAAACTTTTTATTTTCCATAATTTTATTTCTCCTTGTTCTTACACATTTGATAGAAATAATACACTAATATTATAAAAATTCATTATTATTACTTATTTTTTCAGCATTAATTGATAAAGAAATTTTTATACTTGAAAACACTTTATATCACTATAAATTTTAAATGTTTTATTAAATAAATTGTTATAACATAAAATCATGATTTTAAAACAAATTCAGCTTTCATCATTTCAAATATTTTTAATTTTTACTTTTTATTTCGCGAATATAATTCATTGCCATATTTTCATATAAAAGTGCGGACATAATTGCAAATGAAAGGTTTATAAAACTAACACTAAAACAGATAGCGCCATATACATCACAATTATTAAATTCAAGACTAGAACAGATTATTCCTATAAATAAAGATACACAAAAGAAAATTGGAAACACTAATATAATTCGATTAACTCTTTTGCCAAAACATGTTTTATCAAATTCCTTATGTACTTCTTTCAATGTTTTATATTCTTTATCGTTTAATAAATTATTCATTTATATTCTCTCCTCCTTTACCATTTTTTCTAAAATTAGTTTGATTAACTACGTTTTACAAAAAATAATTTTATATCGTTTTTGTCTTACTTACTTTTATTATTAATTTCTTTTTCTATATATTCTTTTAAATATTTAAAATACATGTAATATGATATTAATGCAAAAAGCAAAAATATAAAAATATCCAAATCTGTTGAAAAATCAGTATTAATAAATCCAAACATTTCACAAATTTCAGAAAATAATGAAAGATAAAATAAGCCTAACATACAGTCAAATATTAGGTATAATCTTCCACCGATAAAAGTATTTCTAAACTTCTTACTATAATTTTTAAACTCTTTTCTTTCTAATTTATATATATCCATGCGTACCACCATTAATTTTTAAATTTTTATTCATCTTTCTTATTTAAATATTTTTCATCATAATATTTTTTTGCTAAATCCATACGTCTCATAACAAATTTCCAAATTATAAGTGATATAAAACAAAATAATATTATTAGTATATTTGAGTCTATTTTACTATTTGAACCAATACCAATTGCAAAGATAAGAATTGCAACAATATCAACTAAATTAATTAATAAATATCTTTTATAATATGATGATTTCATTAATTCTTTTTCTATTTTAACATATTCTTTATAATTTAAATCAAATATAGATTTCTTCATTAAAACTCACCTCCTACTTCATATGTTACAAGTTAATTATATCATAAATTTTACATATTTAAATATTTTTTATTATTTAGTATCATTCTATCATAATAAAAGATACTTTCATTAAAGTACCTTACATTTTATAGATTCTCATTTGTTTCATGTCAATTTCTACCTTTATGATAATACCATAATAAATGATCAAAACCATTTCTACTAATCATATCTGTCCCATTTGCCACTTTTTTTCTTATCAAATCAATATATTCAATGTATTTAGCATAATCATTTTCATAATCCGTTTCTTTAACATCTTTTGCTAAATACCTTTTTATATACATGGGTAAACATTTTTTTAATACATTATCATATATTGAAAAGTTGTCTTCAGCAGGTTCTCCTTTAAATAAATACATACATGCATAATGACAAAATTTTGTAGCAAAAGAGAAATGAGTTTTTTCACCTTTTTTTTCACGTTTCTTAATAATATTTATTAATTCATATTCATTCCCAGGATTTTTTAAATAATCTATTAGTTCTTGTCTTTTTAGTTCTAATAGCCTTTCTATAACTGCCTTTCTTCCTATTTTATTATCTGAATTAAGATGAGTTGAATTTTCAATATCAATTGCAATAACCAAATGACTAATTATATCCTCATAATTATGTCCATTATAGTCTTCTTCATCAGTATATATAATTCCTTTTAATTGTTTCAACCAATATGCACTTGAACCATTATATTTAACTTCATCTTCTGATTTATTTTTGTATTTAATTCCTTTTGTTTCATCATTAGAATCTCTATATGATGAGTCAAGTCTAATAATAGCCTCAATTCTAGCAACATTATCTCTTGTAAGCGCTACAATATCAAATTCACTTTCTTTATCTAGTTCTAAATCATAAATTTTTGAAGCCTCTATCTCCTTACTTATTAATCCCATAACACCATCCTCCAATTTTTATATATTTATTATAACATTAAATATTATTTTTCACTATTGACTTTATAAAATTTTTTCAACAAACTCACTTATTAAATACCATATATTTTAATATATAGTATGAAGAAACTCTTATATATAACAAAAAAACCTTTATAAATAAAGGTTAATATACTTAATGGTGGAGAATAAGGGACTTGAACCCTTGACCCCCTGCGTGCAAGGCAGATGCTCTAGCCAACTGAGCTAATTCCCCATTAGCAGTAACAAAGTTACTACTAAAGTATATCAGTTTTTTAAGTAACTGTCAATATTATTTTAAAATTTTTAATGAATTTCTGGACATATATTAGGATCTGGTTCATAAAAACAATGATTTTTATATCTGCCTGCATTTCTTTGTTCATACCAAAGTGGTCTACAAGACTCTCCAACTTTTGGTGCGTAAAACCATAAAGCATTAGTAGCTGGATAATAATATTCACCTTTTAAAACCCTGTCAGCAAGTTGTCTTTCTTGCGAAGTTGGACTACTAAAAAAAAGTGGGCTATCTATTCCTGAAAAACCTCCTGGATTTTGGTATATCATATCACTTATTGTTGTTATATTTTTAAATGTTAAACACCTACCTATTGCCCTATTTACTCCTACATTCCCAACCATAAGCATACCAAGATTACCTTCACCAACAGCTTCAGCTCTCATAAGTCTAGCAAGCAAGTCACGTTCTTTATCAGTATATTTTATTATTGCCATAACATCACCTAATTTATAATATGCAAAAAAAACTTGAAGATTATAAAAAAGTGTGCTATAATTATCTAGTCACAGGGGTATAGTTCAATGGTAGAATAACGGTCTCCAAAACCGCTGATGTGGGTTCAACTCCTGCTACCCCTGCCATTTTTTTATTTTAACAATATTACAGAGGTGATATGCTATGGAATTTAAAGAATTTAGTAATCCTGAATCAAAAGATTATGATATCAATAGCAATTTTGGGGAAGTCGAAACTAATAATGCAACAAGAAATCCTTATACAGAGCAATTGATTGATTTGATTGGGCTTTTAGAAGATGTTACTGAAGAAGAATTACAACAAAATTATGGCATTAGTATAACTGAGTATCTTAATCCAAATGAGAAAACAATTGCTAAAGTTAAAGCCGCTTTAGGAATAAGAAAATGTAGATAATTAAAATTGGGAACTTGTTCTATTCCCATGTCATAATTTGTTAATTAAGGTTTAAAACTTTAAATACATATAGAATTGATAGAAATATCATTTCTTTTTTTTGCCATACATAGTCGTTCTTATCATATAAAGTATTGCTAAAGTTTATAAAGAAATAAATTGCAAAATTATTACAGTATAGTAAATCCAAAAAAGTGCTTTGGCAAAAATTTAATTTAGATGTAGTATTATTTAAATTAGGAAAAAAAGTTGTATTATTTAACTGTAATCCACAATCCCAAAAATAGTATAACCATAAATATTATATTTTGTACAATAGATTGAATAAATATGATAGAATTATTATGGAGGTAAAAAATGGAATTGATGTTCAAAAATGATTTCTATAGAAATAAAGCTTTTAATTTTAAAGAAACACAAAACAATAATCATACCATATACGATGCTTTCTTTGTCCTAATTAATGGTGTTGACAAAATAGATTTGTATAATTTATGTCAATTAATAACGGATTATTATTCCGATAAAAATCTTACTTTTGATGAAGCATATGCTATTACACAAGGACAGAGCATTTTAGATAAACTGAGTTGTGATGAAGCAACTAAAAAAGTTGTATATACGTTAGCACAATATTCTATTGAGAACGGTATTCATTTGGGAAATAATACAATTTTAGATGGAAAAATTAATACATCTTCATGGCTAAGTCATTCTCTCTTTGAATCTATTTTATGTGGTCAGTTAGCTGAAACAATTGGGCTTGATTCAAATAAGGCTAAAATATTGGGACTATTACATGATATTGGTAGAAAGCAAACTCATGATTTTAGTCATACGATACGTGGTTATGAAATGTTAGTTGATCAAGGTTGGGAAAATGAAGCTATTGCCTGTTTGACACATTCTTTTTTGGCTGGTGGACGTTGCTCATCAAATGAACAAGCTGAGCCAGGATTTTATGTAGATGATGAAGGCATATCACATTTTGATCCAGGAGTTAAGAAAGATGATGTAACCTTATTCTTAGAAAAGTATCAATATACAGATTATGATTTAATTTTAAATATTGCTGATTTGATGGCAACAGACAAAGGAATTGTCTCACCATTGGATAGAATTGTCGATATAGCATCACGAAGAAAAGCTTTTGATCCAACCAATAGAGGCTTTTTCCTTGCTGAATTAACTAATCATTTAAATTCTTTTAGAATGCAAATGCAAGGTAAAAATCTTAATGATTTTGTTGAAATAAGAGCTAGTCGCAATGTTTCTTTAAATGATTTAAATAATTTTTTTACTGAAGCTTCTACAAATTTTTTTGATGTATATAAGAAATTTTATCCTAGTAAGGAAGAAACTAAAAAAATAATATAAATTAATAAACATATTTATTGATTTAATGATTGGTATAAGTAAAGGATTATCTAGTATAAGAACAATGCGTGAATATTAAAATAAAAGGTACATGTGTAAGTACCTTTTTATTTACTATGCAATATAGTATAATTAATTTTTTGATTGACTAAATTTATAGAAATATAAGTTTTTTTATTGCTAATATCGGAAATAGTAATAAGTACTAAAGAAAAAGAAAATTTGTAAAACCACTACTAAATAATAAAATAATTTACAATTATTGAAACAACAAAATAAAAAATTAATAGGAAATATTGAATATTTAAAGGGATATGTTATAATGATATTGAATTAGAAATAAAAATGGAGATGAAAGATATGGCTTATATGGATTATACTAATAAAGATTACTATGATTATATTTCTAAAATTGATAGCGAATATTCTCCACTACATGATACATACACAAAAATACTAGAACTACTTCTTAAAGAAGGATTAAATAAGCCTCTTAGTGATGCTTCCAAAGATAGTCTTTTTCAACTTTTAAAAATACGTAAACGTGATTTTAAAGAAAAAGAAATAGAAGATTTAGAAAAATTATTATATTATGATTGTGCCTTTAGAAGAGTCTTTAAAAATGATAATGGTAGTTTTTCTGTATATCCTAAATTAAAAGAATTACCAGATGAAGAAGATTTATTAATGTATTATATTTTAGCTTTAAAATTGAGTGTAAGTGAAGCAGTTACTTTTTTAAATTCTTTATGCAGTGAGCAATTTGATATACTTAAAAATGGAAAAATTGAAAATTATTATGGATCACATAAATATATAATATCTCGTACAAAGGCTATATATGATGCTATTGTGATGCTAAATAATAGAAGTGATATTGAAAATAAAGTTTTAATCAATAGTGCTCTTTCAAATGTTAGTGCTTTATTAAATAAAATGTTAAATATTGTAGGTTTAGAAAATACCGAAGAAACTTACAATAATTTAATGAAATTTGATTATCAATTACCTATCAATAAAAGTCAATATGATTCTATTAGAAATAGTTATGTAAAAGTTTTAGAATTTGAAAATATGTTAGTCGATATTTCTAATGAAATATGGAAAAAATATGCGAAAGAGCATAATGGTGTTTTTATTCACCAATTAACTCAAGGAACTGTTGAATCAGATAAAATGAGTAAAATATGTACTTGCTTTTATTCTGATAATGCTAATTTTATCACTAATTATTTTGATGCTAACACAGGTTATGCCTATCCAATGGATATTAGTAGGGTTTTTGAAGTGTGCGAAAAAGATGTTGGCAGTTGGAGGGTAAATCAGAGAGAATTTATAGAAAGAGGATTACTAGAGAATTGGCAATTAGATGAAACTAATTTATGGTATGAATGTCCTTATCATTCTAAACTATTTCCACCAGAATATATTGAAAGAAAAGCAATAAATAATAATAGTTTTGCTGAAATAATAATTGACAATCGATTTGAAAAAGTTAAACCATTATATTGTTTTTACACTTCTAATGCTACTCAAAAACAAATTGAAGAAATTACTAGATTAGCAGAAAGCCAAGGATTAGAGGTTAAACAATTAGCAACTCAAATAGATAATAATAAAGGATATACACATTAAATAATTTTATAAATATATTAGACCTATATTTGAAAAAGAAAAAATAAGAATATCCTTTTTGCACACCATTAGTTAACAAATGACGTATTGCCTTATTAAAAATAGAGTCTACTAAATTAATTTTATAATTATCATTATTTGCATATTTGAAATGTTTGAAAAATTATCATATAAATGAGCTACTCGAAATGTGAATGCATGTAGAGTAGTTTTTTTGTATATTTTACAATACCATAAGCACTATTTTTAGCTGCACTCAAAAATTTTGAATATATTGGATTATATATTCTCACCTGCTATCTTTTTAATTGTTAAAATTCTTACTATATCAGTTATAATTATATAATTTTATTTTCCTACAATATCATTTTCAATTCATTAAACATTATTTTTTAACCTTATAATAGCTCCATTTAATTTTTCTTTTATCAATCATAACATTAATTATCAAAATATCTAATTTACTAATTAATAATATATACTCTTTTAAAATATTTTACCCATCAATTATAAACCAAGTATATTTTCTATAAGAATCTTTATTATATAAAAAATTATATTTTTACTTCATATTTTAATTAATTTTCTACCTTAGTTTATTTATCTTATTAAATGGATATATTCTAGCCTCAACCACTCCGACTATATCACTCTTTTTAATCAATCCAACATTACTATCTCTACTATCATTTGATTTAATTCGATTATCTCCCATTACAAAATAACAATCACTTGGCAATTTATCCGTTTCATATATTTTCTTGAGAGCGAAGTCTTCAGTTTTTACATTTATTATATCGTCTGTTTTAATACCATTTATATATAAAATGTTGTTATTATATTCAATGTTTTCTCCTGGAAGCCCAATAATTCTTTTTATTATCTGAGTGTTGTTGCTATTAATAACAACAATATCAAACCTTTTAAAATTTTTATCTATCTTATTTAAAATTAATATATCATTTTCATTTAATGTTGGATACATTGATATATTTTTTACTTTTATAGGTGATGCAACAAATAAATTTATTAATATTATTGACAACATTATAATTAAGTAAGGTAATATTTTTTTTAGAATTTTATACATATTTTCACCATTATTAAACTTAAAATTTATATTTCCTTTAACTTAATTATTTCATCACATTGGTTTGCTATTTCTTGATTATGCGTAACAATAATTACAGTCTTACCTTGTTCACATAATTTTTTTAACAAATCCATTACTTTTTTACTATTTTGCTCATCTAAATTACCTGTTGGTTCATCTGCAAGTATAATATCTCCTTTTTTTAGCATAATTCGTGCTAATGCAACCCTCTGTTGCTCTCCACCACTTAATGTATATATTTTCTTTTTATTATAATGCGATAAGCCAACTTTTTTTAATGCCTCGTTTACTTTTAAAATTTTTTCTTGCTTTGAAATTTTTTCATATTCTAAGGCTAATAATAAATTATTCTCTACATTATCGTTATCTATCAGTGCATAATTTTGAAATAAATAATTTATATTATTTCTTATATACTTAGTTATGCTTTTTGCCTTTAATTTTGATATTTCTACATCATCATATAAAATTCTACCTTCATAATCAAAATCTAACAACCCAATAATATTTAAAAGGGTTGATTTTCCACTACCACTTTTACCTACTATTGCAAGCATTGATTTACTTTTTATTTTATAATTAAAATTTTCAAATATTACTTTATCATCAAATGATTTTTTTAAATTTATAATTTCAATCATAGTTACCTCCTTTCAACTTTATATATATGTTAGCAAAATTATAAGTTTTAATAACATAATTCATAACAATAAAATCTATAAGTAAAAACGTAGATATTGATAATAAGTACATTAATAAATTGAATATTCCAAATACATATAATAAAAATGCTGTTAATATAAAAGCAATTATGTTGTATTTAACATTGTTTTTAATAATATTATCAAATATGTCATTTTTATTAAATCCCAATAAATACTTAACTATAACCATACGATTATACACCTTTACATATAATGAAATTGTTTGTATAGATATTATTGTATAAATAGAAATTAAAACTAAAATTGCAACTATAGAAATCAAAAATACAGTTTGATATATTTGTATCTCATTACTAAAATAATCTGAGTAAGCAATAATATCATCAACACTTATATAATCCTCTAGTCCAGCTTTAATTATATTTTCTTCTAATGCTTTATAAGTTTCATTTCTATTTTCACCAATTTCTATTTTCAATCCTGTATTTAACGAAATACCAAAAATACTTAATCCTAAAGGTGATTCTATATAAGAAATTCTTAAATCTTCATTTATAACTCTTAGAATTGGACTATCAATATATTTTAAATCAATAGATGTTGAATAAGTGTTTAACTTTTGATCATCATAAAGATAACTTTTAAATTCAGTATCAATGTTATATTTTTCATAATCTTTTTTGCTATAATTTTTATAATATGATTCAAATTTTTCAATTTTATCTTTCTTACTTTTTGGGAATAAGAAGAAAATACCATCTATGTTCCTCAAATCAACAATATTTTCATTTAAATCATATATTTTAATATTTTCCTTTATCAAATAATTCCTATCAACCGAATTATAAACGAAAAATGTTCCTTCTTCCTCCCATTTGTCAAATAATTCTTTTTCTTCATCAGTTAATTCATCAGGATCTCGTTCACGTGATGAAAATTCAGCATAAAATGTATTTAACCTATCATCTTCCATTATATATTTATAAAAATCAGAATGTTTTTCATAGTTATAATTATTTTCAGACATACCATTAAGTGTTGCTATTACACCATAATCAAATAAATCTTTATTATTGTTATAAATTTTTATACTAGACTGTAATGATACAATGATATTAAAAAAAACTGAAATTAACATCAATAAAAAAATCATTACTATTATTTTTAATTTATTATTTACTTTACTTATTTTAATAGCTATGTTTTGTTTTTTTATTATATTTGATGTCTTATATCCACGCAAAATTATACCAATACAGAAATAACTAATTAAATATGTCAACAATATTAATAAAAGATTTATAAACATTATCCCTATTAAAACTTCTGGACTGATATTTTTTATAAACATTGTTGATAGTAAGATTATTAAAACTATTATCAAATATACGTTTATTCTCTTTTTAATCAAAATTTTAGTAATCTTTTCTTTGCTAAATCCTAATAATCTCATACATCCAATTTCTTTAGATTTATAGTATACTTCATATATTTGAAAAACAAAGTAAAATAGCATGATAATTACAACACTAGCCATTATCAATAGCATAATATAATTACTAGAGTTATTTAAACTAAAAATATAGTTTATATTCATACTTGGACCTAACAAACTTTCAACTTCATTTATAAAATAAGAGTAATTAGAATAATTATCATAATAAAGAATATATGGTCCATATAAATTTCCATTATTTTCAAATAAATTAGCAAACGTATAATAATTATACTTATTGTTATTTAACAAATCTGGAATTAAACCTATTTGTTCTTTGGAATTATGTTCATATGTAGAAAAAAACAAATTTGAATCATTAGTTACATTTTTATTTAATTTTTTAATTTTAAAATTTTTATTGAGGAAATTGTATAATTCATCCGTCGTATCAAAAGACAAATATACATTTTTTTCATTTAAATTATTCGGTGAAGTATTTATTTTTTCTACAATTATATTTTTTTCTTTAGCCAGTTTTAGAAATTTCTCTATTATGTCACTATTTATTTTAATCTCATCACTATAACTAATATCTATATAATCTTTTTTCATACCTGTAATATTTGAAAACTTAGTTGATTGTGTAGCATCAGCAAAAAATATAAATAAAGGTGTTACCACAAAAAAACAGATGACAGGAATAATTTTTGTTATATGTTTCATTTCATACCTCCTTACTTTTAAATTTTTAACTATTATATACATAAAAATTAAATAATTGTATGCTAACTTCTTAATTTAAATCTACCATTTTTTTCCAAATAAATAAAGCAACCATTAGTTGCTTATATAAATTAATCTAATTTTAGTTTATTAAATTTGTTATTTTTTCAATAAATTTATTAAATTCATTAGGGTATGATGTGCAATCATCAATCATGCAGTTTTCTTGTAAAATATCATAAGAAAAATAATTTGTCGTATTTTCATTTTCAATTTTTTCATAAGTAAAAATAGAATTTCCTAAATTAAGAGTTAAACATTCAATAGTTGAAACATTGTATAGTTCTAAAATAATATTATTATCTATGTATGTTACATAAAAGTTATTTCCTTCATAAATATAGCCATCATCATATTTTTCAAATTCTTTCTTCATTTTTTCAACAAACTCATAGTTACTTTTAAAGTTTACTTTTTCTGAATTTGCACTAATATTTTTATCTTTATTAAAATTTAAAAAATCATTTTTAAATACTTTTTTAAATTCTAAGTTTATTACTTCCGAAAAATCTTCATATACAATTTCTAATTTCATATTTTTTAAAATATAATTAATATCAGTATAATTAAAATAAGCATTATATCCATAAAAATCTATCAAACTTATTTCTAGTGTTTCGCATTCAAAGCAAGAATAAATTGTCTTTTTATTATTCTTTTTATCAGTATAATATAAATTTAATCCTTTAATTTCTTTATTTGTCATTTGTTTTATTTCGTCAAGTTTAAAATAGCTTTTTTCTTTTACTGACACAAAGATACCATTGGATATTTCAACATTAGGTGTTTCAGCATTAATAGTATATACTCGTATAGTATTATATGTATTAAAAAAATAGTAAATCAAAAATAATATTGTTATTACAATTATTAAATATATTAATTTTTTTATGATTCTATTTTTTTTGTTTCTATCATCGTACAATTTTAAATTTACTTCATCGTAAATTTCTTCTTTGTTTTCAAAGTGTTCCCCTAATAAAATTTCATTTATACTAACACTAAATATCTTACTTAGTTTAACTAAAGTTAAAGAATCTGGAACAGACTTGCCCATTTCCCATTTACTAACTGCTTGTCTGCTTATAGGAATAAGCTCTGCTAATTGTTCTTGAGAATAATTTTTTTCTTTTCTTAACTCCGATATAAACTTTCCCATTTTATTTTGATCCATACATACCACCTCACATTTTTGAAAAATTTTTATACAATATTATTTTTCTAAAATTTTTAATTAAAAAAATCCAAATGTCTTTTTTATGTATTAATGAGTTTTATAAATAATTTGTTCTAGATAAAACTCTATTAGCATGCCATTAAATTTTCTCTTGATATGCTTCATTCTTTTTTTTTATCTTTCAAAGTCTTTAATCAAATGTAATTTAAAAGTAGAACTTAACCAACTAGCAAATTCAAATGCTATATAAGAATTAGCAAATATTTCTTTATTGTTCATCCAATATATTATAACATTAGCAGGATTTTCAGGATTAGAATATTCTGCTAAATCAGTTAATAATATATAGTTGGTATCAACAATTCTTAAAATACCTATTTTATTGTTATTAACATTCATTTCTATTTTAATTAACTTTTTTATCATATTTCCCCATTAATTACTAAAATTATTTTATCATAAATTAAGGTATTTTAAAACTCAAACTATAAAAGTCTGAGTTAATTATCAATCTGGTGGCTACAGGTGGAATCGAACCACCGACACAAGGATTTTCAGTCCTTTGCTCTACCGACTGAGCTATGGAGCCATATAAAAAAATGGCGGTTCCGACGAGATTCGGACTCGCGATCTTCTGCGTGACAGGCAGACGTGATAACCACTACACCACGGAACCATGGTTGCGGGAGATGGATTTGAACCAACGACCTTTGGGTTATGAGCCCAACGAGCTACCAAGCTGCTCTATCCCGCGATATAATAAAATTTAAATGGCGGAGAAAGAGGGATTCGAACCCCCGCGCCGTCGCCGACCTCCCGGTTTTCAAGACCGGTCCCTTCAACCAGACTTGGGTATTTCTCCAAAAGTAGAAATTATCTACTATAATAAAATTCAAAATGGTGCCTAAGGCCGGACTTGAACCGGCACGGGATTTGACTCCCGCAGGATTTTAAGTCCTGTGCGTCTACCAATTTCGCCACTCAGGCACAATAAATGGTGTCCCGCTGGAGATTCGAACTCCAGACCCTTTGATTAAAAGTCAAATGCTCTACCTACTGAGCTAGCGGAACAAAAAAACAAACAAGATGGTTGCCTCGGCTAGATTCGAACTAGCGCATGCCACAGTCAAAGTGTGGTGCCTTACCGCTTGGCTACGAGGCAATTTAACTGATTAAAAAAGGATACCGGCATGCACATACCATAAAACAAAGTGGTGGAAGGAGATGGAGTCGAACCATCGAACCCGAAGGAACAGATTTACAGTCTGCCGCGTTTGACCACTTCGCTATCCTTCCATAAAAATGGTGCCGGAAATAGGACTTGAACCCACAACCTACTGATTACAAGTCAGTTGCTCTACCAATTGAGCTATTCCGGCAT
>CANRPA010000015.1 GCA_947632395.1 uncultured Bacilli bacterium
TATGGGGTAAGGGGTTTTTTTGGCTCTTTTTCAAAATCTTGTTTTTTATTATTGTTTTTTCAAAACAATAACATAAATTGTGTAAATATCAAATTATATGAATAAAGTCTTTATGATAAATTAAATTTATTAAAGTTAAATAATGTAAAAATTTTAATAAAGTTCTAATTTTAAATAGTATGATATAATAAATATAGGAGGAATAATATGAATTTTAAATTTTTGGAAAAATTTATAAATATACACTCACCAGGATATAACATACTTATATATAAAGATGGTGAAATAAATGAATATATTTTTGGTAATAAGTGCACATTACCTAAAGAGGAAGATCTTACAAGTGATACTTTATTTGATATAGCATCCTTAACAAAAGTATTTACTGCAACTTTAGTTTATATGGCATATGAAGAAAATAAATTGGATATATATGATTTTATTTATAATATAGATGATAGGTTTATAAATTTAAAAAATGTAAGAATATTGGATTTACTTTCACATAACCAAGAAATATATACAGATGGATATTTAGGAACTGCAAAAGATAAAAATGAATTTGAAAAAATTCTATTTACTGCTTATGTAAAAGAAAATTTGCCAAAATATGTTGATGTTCATTATATAATACTTTCATATATTTTAGAGAAAATTTATAATAAACCATTTGACAAATTATTATATGAAAAAATATGTAGTCCATTAAATTTAACAAGTATAACATTTAATCCAAAGAAAGAAAATTGTGCATCTTGTGATTATGAATATCAAGGAGATGTTCTAGTTCGTAATGATGTTGGAATAGTACATGATAAAAAAGCAAGGAGTGCCTATAAATCAGGAATTTATGTAGGGCATGCTGGAATATTTTCAAATGGAAAAGATTTATTAAAATTTTTAAAATCATTTTTTGATAATACATTATTAAAGAAAGAAACTATAGAATTAATGTTGAAACATGATGATAGAAATAGTATGAATTATGATATTTTAAAGAACTTAATTCACCATGACGATAGTTTTAATTCTTTATATGATAAATCACTTGATATAGATAACAATCTTTTTTTAGTCGAACCACGTAACTATATAGGATGTTTATATAGAAATAAAATAGATAAATTAAATTTTATAAATCCTAAATTATCAGAAAAAACAATTAATTTTTCAGGATATACAGGGCCTATGTTTGAAATAGATTTTGAAAATAAAATAATAATACTTGTTATGTGTAATATATTACATAATACTCATCTAGAAAGAATTGAAAGAAAGATGAAGACAAGAGATATAATTGATAATGTAGTAGATCAAATAATTTAAAGTATAAATTTATTTGAACATAAAATAAAAAAAATACATTTATAATTGTAAAAAAAATTAAATTAAAGTATAATTGTATATAGAGGTGGTTGATTAATTATATCAGAAATTTAATCTTACGTTTATTTGTAATCATAATAAAATTATAAAAAATTATATTTAATATTAATTATATTAAAAAATAGATAAAAAAGGAAGAAGGAATAAATATGTCAAAACAAAAAAAGCAAACAATAATATTAACGATAATTTTAATAATACTAGCTGCTGCACTTATAGTAGCGTTCATGACTACTAATCCAAAAATAAAAAATGAACTTTTTAATAGTAGTGGCAGTGGTAGTAGCAGTGGTAGTAGTAATGTTAAAGTCGATGAAGAAGAAGCAAAAAAAATAATGGAAGAATTTGATGAATATTACAATAAGGAAGAAAGAACAATAATATATTATGCAAGTACAACTTGTGGATGGTGTGCACTTCAAACACCTATACTTGAGACAATTGCTGAAGATTATGATATGGACTATTATTATTTAGATACATCAAAAATATCTGCCTCACAAAGAAGAGACGTAATGAACAAATTAGGTATAGAAGAGGGAACTCCACAAACAATAATAGTAGAAAATAAAGAAGTTATAGATAATGCAGAAGGATATACTGATCCAAAGGATTATATTGAATTCTTTAAGAGAAATGATATGTTACCTGAAGATGCAGAATATTCAGCTGAAAAATATATAACATTTATAGATTATAATAAATATGAAGAATTACTATCTGATAGTGGTACAAATGTAATCGTTATAGGTCAAACTACATGTCAACATTGTATAGCATTTAAGCCAGCAATGAATCAAGTTGCTAGAGATTATGGTGTAACAATTAATTATTTAGATATATTAAAACTAAGTAATACTGAATATAAAAAGTTTAGTCAAAGTTTAGAAGATTTAGGATATACTGATAAATTAGGAACACCTTTAACACTTATAATAAGAGATGGAGAACTTATTAAAAATTTACCAGGAGAAAGAACAATTTCACAATTAGTAAGAGAACTTAAAAAAGTAGGTTTAATAGATTAAGGAGAAATTTATGGAAAAAAGTACGAGTGGTAAAATTAAGCTAATATCAAAAATACTTATTCTTTTAATATTAATTATAGTTTTATTAGTGTTAATAATTGTAACAACTGATAATAAGTATATAAAAAATATAAAAGAATTTACAAGCGAAGGTACCAAAGTACTTTATATAACAAATAAAAATAAATACTCTAAATATATAGTAGATTTATTAGAGAAATATGATGCTAAATATATGTACATAGATTCATCAAACTTATCAAATATAGAAAAAAATAAATTAGTGAGAATTGTAGATAATAATGATATCAATAATTTAATTGCTATATTTGAGAATGGAGAAATTAAAGAAACTTTAATAGATGATGAAAATCAAAATGATATAAATAAATTTTTGCAGAATAATAACATAATTCCTGAAATAATAGGTGATAATAAAAATATAATAGGTTCTGTAGAAAATTTACTTAAAACAGAATTTACATTGATTTATATTCCATATAAATACATAGATTTAGTAGCTGTACAGGATGAAATATTAAAAAATATATCAGAAAAATATAATATAAATTATGAAATGATAAATGCCTATTTATTAAGTGATGTACAAAAAGAAAAATTAAATTCATTACTTGATATAAGTATGGTTGAAGACCAAATAGTAATACTTGTCAGTAAAGAAAAAATAGTAGGTAATATAAGAGGTGAACAGACAACTGAAGAATTTATAAATAAATTATATGAATTAGATTTTATAAAAGAAGAAGAAAATAAATTAAACGAAATAACAGAAGAAGAGTTTGATAATATATTGAATTTAAAAGATAAAAGTATAGTATTTATAAAAAACGAAACTTGCAAATATTGTAGTGATATAGAAAAAAAATTAAATGAAATAGTAGAAGAATATGGAATAATTATAAACTACATAAATTTAGGTGAAGTAGATAGTGATTTATCTAAAAATATAGAGAGTAAACTAAAGGTTTTAGGTCAAGATGTCTTTTCACCGCCTATGACTATAATTATAGAATCTGGCAAAATACTAAATAATATAATTGGTTCATCAAATAAAGAATATTTTGTTGATATATTTAGTATAAATGGTATAATAAAATGAGAGGTGTTATATGGGAAGTGTTTATAGCAAAATAAAAGAATTTAAATCAAAATATGGATCAACAATTGCATGGAGGTTAAAATCACATTCAAAAGTGGTAGAAAAACATTTAAATCCAGGAGAAGAAGTTATTTATGCTTTTGCTGCTCAAAAAGGGCATTCTTCATTTGATATTTTTTCAACGTATGCAATAGTTCTTACTAATAAAAGAATAATACTTGCTCAAAAGAGAGTTTTGTTTGGATATCTTTTTTTAGCAATTACTCCAGATTTATTTAACGATTTAACTGTTGATACAGGTATGATTTGGGGAAAAGTAAATATAGATACAGTAAAAGAAACAGTAGTACTTTCAAATATATCTAAAGCCGCAGTTGATGAAATTGAAACAAATATAACAGAATATATGATGACTGAAAAAAGAAAATATAAAGAAGAAGATAAAGATAGATAAACTCTATCTTTTGCTTTATGGTGATAGTATGAAAGATAAAACAAAAAAATATATATTATTAATAGTTTTAATAATTTTAATAATAATTTGTAAATTATTACTTGATGTAGATTATTTAACATATAGTTTAAAATATGAAAATGAAACATTTAATATAAAAGAATCGTATAAAAGTGAAAATCTTTATATAGAAATAAAACATTTAGATAAAATTTATCCTATAAGATTAAATAACAAAAACAAAAGAATTATAAAAAATATATATTATTACAAAGATAAAACTGTAGAATGTATACTTCCAATAATAGATAATACTAGTTTAGATATGATGTGTTATAAAGAAGATATTCTATATAATTATTTTGATATAAAAGGTGAAAACAAAGAACTTGATAAATATGTTGAAAGTATTAAAGAATATGATATAGATATATTTATGAACAAAGAAGAAATAAAAAACGAGAAAAATACTATTACAATTTTTAATAATGATGATATATCAAAAAATATTGCTATTACGACATACAAGGGATTAATAATTGATGGTATGGAAATAGAATTATTTAAAAATGATATTTATAACAACAAGATTAGTACATTTGTAGATAGTTTTTATTTAAGTGCAGACTATAATAAGGAATATGAATTTAATGATTTTTATTTAATAAATATTAAAACAAAAAATATAGAAAAAATTAAAACTAAATTTGATATATCACTTGATTCATATATACAGGGAATAGTAAATGATAAAGTATACTTATATGATAAAGATAATGAGAATCAATATGAAATAGATGTAAGTAACAAAATGGTTAAATTAATATCATCTAAAGATAAAATAAAATATTATAGAAGTAATAAATGGGAAATTATAAACAAACCAAGTGCAGAATTATATTTTGATTATATACCTTTCAGTAAAGATTTTATTAGATATGACTATGTAATTGAAAGTGGTTATTATTACTATTTATTTAAATTGGATAATAATAAATACAATTTATATAGAGTAGATAAAGAAAATATAGATATTTATAAATATATAGGAGTTGTTTCAAGTTTAAATATTTATACAAAAGATAATTACATATATTACATTGAAGATAATAAATTATACTATTATAGTGATACTACATCATTTAGAACAATACTCATTGATACTGAGTTTACATTTAATGATACAATTAAATATTATATATACTAAAAAACATATTTAAAATAATATGTTTTTTTGATATAATGTAAATTAGATAAAGGAGGAGACTCATGAAGACAATATTAACAGGAGATAGACCTACAGGGAGACTACATTTAGGACATTATTTTGGATCACTAGAAAATAGAGTAAAATTACAATATGATTATGATACTTATATATTAATTGCCGATGTGCAAGCCCTTACCGATAATTTTAATAATCCAGAAAAAGTAAGAGAAAATGTACATGAACTTGTACTAGATTATTTGGCAGCGGGAATTGATCCTAAACAATGTCACATATATATACAGTCTCTTATACCTGAAGTAGCAGAACTTACAGTATATTTTTCAAATTTAGTATCAGTTCCAAGACTTTATAGAAATCCAACGACAAAACATGAAGTAGGTCAAAAACAAGAATTATTTGGTAGTAATGGAGAAGGAATAACTTATGGTTTTTTAGGGTATCCAGTAAGTCAAGCCGCTGATATAGCATGCGTTAATGGAAACATAGTTCCAGTTGGAGAAGATCAGTTACCACATATCGAACAAGCACGCGAAATTGTTAGAAAATTTAATAGTATATATGGAGAAACATTTAATGTTCCTGATGCAGTATTAAGTTCAACGCCTAGAATTAAGGGACTAGATGGAAATGAAAAAATGAGCAAATCTCTTAATAATTGTATATATTTATCTGATAATGAAGAAACTATTACAAAAAAAGTAATGCAGGCAGTAACAGATCCTAATAAATTAAGAAAAGATGATCCAGCTAATCCTGAGGTATGTATGGTATATTATTACCACAAATTAATAAATAATCCAAATATTTCTACGGTATGTAGTGAATGTAAAAACGGACAAAGAGGTTGCGTAAATTGTAAATCAGAACTTGCTCAAGGGTTAATAGAGTTTTTAAAACCAATGCAAGAGCGAAGAAAATATTATGAAGAAAGACCAGAGGAAGTAGAAAAAATACTTAAAGAAGGAACAGCAGCAACAAAGAGTAAAGCAGAAGAAGTAATGAGAAGAGTTCGTAAAAATATGAAATTAGATTATTTTGAGTAAAATAGTAATAAAAAGTCATTAAAATAATATATTTTTATTGACTTTTTAATTGTTTTTTAGTATTATTTTAATTGGTACATTTAATCCCACATTTAGTAAGTCCTGGGAAAACTTACTATATGTAATGGAGAAAGGAAAGAATATATGAAAAATTCTTATATGCAAAAAAAAGAAACAGTAGAACGTAATTGGTATGTTATAGATGCTGAAGGAGTTAGTTTAGGACGTTTGGCAACTAGGGTAGCAGATGTTTTACGTGGAAAGCATAAACCAACATATACACCACATATTGATTGTGGAGACTTTGTAATAGTTGTTAATGCTTCAAAAGTTAATCTAACAGGAAATAAGTTAAATGATAAAATATATTATAATCATTCAGGATATACTGGTGGATTAAGAGAAAGAACTGCTAAAGAAATGGTAGAAAAATATCCAGTTGAGATGATAGAGAGAGCTGTAAAAGGTATGATTCCTCATACAAGATTAGGACGTCAAGTTGTTAAAAAGTTATTTGTTTATGAAGGTGCAGAACACCCACATATGGCACAAAAGCCAGTAGAAATGAAAATTAAATAAGGAGGGTTTTAAATGGCAAAAGTATTTATAGGAACAGGTAGAAGAAAATCTTCAGTAGCTCAAGTTAAAATGACTTCTGGAAATGGTAAAATTACTGTTAATGGTGTAGATGTTAATGAATTTATGCCTTATGCAACTTATGTAATGGATTTAAAACAACCTTTAGTAGCTACAAATAATGAAAATGCATTTGATATAGAAGTTAAGGTAACTGGGGGAGGAGCTAGTGGTCAAACTGGTGCAATTCGTTTAGGAATTACTAGAGCTTTACTTCAATACGATGCAGGTAATGAAGATAGTGAAAATAGTTATAGAAAAATATTAAAGAATGCTGGTTTTATTACTCGTGATTCAAGAGTTAAAGAACGTAAAAAACCAGGACTTAAAGCAGCACGTCGCGCTCCACAATTCTCAAAGAGATAGGAAATACCAATCGTTCAACACCCATAAACTCAATGTTTATGGGCTTTTTTTTGTTAAGATTTTCATAAAAACTACTTAGATTTAGTTCGTAACCCACAATAAAGAATATTTTAATAGTTAAATTTGTGGATAATATTTATTAGTATATGTTATAATCTTATTAAATGATTGGGTGGTGATGAAATATTAACACATTTTATATAGATGAATCTGGAAGTATGACTAAAAAAAATTTAAATTATTATAAAAATAAATATTTTGTCATCTGCATTATAATGCCTAAAAATAAAGATAGATTAAAGAGAGTATTTAAAAGATTTATAAGCAGTAATTTTGACATTTTAAAAAAGATGGATACAGATAATAAGATGTTCTATGATAATGGAAAATTTAAAGAATTAAAAGGAAATTGTTTTACTGCTAATATGAAAAGAAGATTTGTCAACTTTTTTTGTCAAAATGAACTATTTGAAATATATTATATAATATGTGATAATAAGAAAGTTAAAGATTATTTTTATAATAATACTGCAAGGGCATTTAACTATCTTTTAAAATTAGGTTTTGACTATTTTACTAAGTATGAACAAATATCTGTCAAAGAAAATTATCTATTTATTGATGAAAGGAATGTTAGAACTGAAACAAGATCAACACTAGGCGAATATTTAAATACAGAATTAGTTACAGGAAGTCATATACAAGAAGAATTTTATGTTGAATATTGTCAATCCGAAACTAGAGAATTAATACAAATAGCAGATGTATTTTCTAATATTTATTATACAAATTTAATTTCAGATAATTGCTTTTTTGATGAAATTAATAAAATGAAAAGTGAAAAATATATATCAGGAGAGTTCCTTTTCCCAATAAAATGACTAAATAGTTAAATATAATGATGAAAATATGACTTTAGCATGTATTGACATTTAAAAAATTACATAATATAATAATGGTGTTATCAGTAAGTCCTTGTTATGCGCCGTAAATTTATTAAATTTACATTATTATAGGTAAGCGCTATGTGTTAGCGTCGCACCAAGGCAAATAACACTGAAATTACAGAGTGTTTAATCACACTCTGTTTTATTTTGATATGTTTAAATAATATTAATCAATAATTATTTTACGAATAATTAGAAATTAATAAAGATAATACAAAATTATAGGAATAATAAATATATATGAAAAAAATTTACAAAAGTTTCGAGGCAAGATATATTAAAACTTAAGATATAGTGTATTCTCTTTATTTTTTTTTCATATAATCAAGTATGAAGAACATTGATTTTTTAAAAAATAATTTAATTGCTCATAGGGGATTACATAATAATCAAATAATGGAAAATACGTTGCCTGCATTCACAAAATGTGTGGATAAAAAATATATAATTGAATTAGATATACACATACTTAAATGTGGAACAATAGTAGTTTACCATGATTATGATTTATTTAGATTATGTGGGGAGAATAAAATAATAGAAACACTCACTTATGCACAACTTTCTAAAATAAAAATTAAAAAAAAGTATAAAATTCCTACATTGAAGCAAGTTATGCACATAGTTAATGGAAAGGTACCTATATTAATAGAGGTTAAAGATTTAAATAATAATGATTATTTTGAGAAAGAACTAGTAAAAATAATAGATGACTATAATGGAGAAGTCGCTATACAAAGTTCAAATCCATTTGTTATAGATTGGTTTCACAAAAATAGAAAAGATTATATAATAGGATTAATTATTTTAAATAATTTAAATTATAAAATAGTAAAAAAGTATATAAAAAAAATAGATTTTCTATCAGTTAATAAAAATTTATTACCAATAAATAAAAAAGATAAAATAATATTAGGATGGACTATAAAAACAAAAGAAGAATATGAAAAATATAGAAATATTTGTGATAATTTAATATGTGAAAAAATATTATAATGTGTTATACTATAACAAAGGAATGATTATATGTTAAAAGTTAATGGAAATGGATTATTGATTGTTGTATCAGGGCCAAGTGGAGCAGGGAAAGATACCATATGTAAAACTTTAGTAGAAACAACAGATAATGCTTGGATATCAATATCTATGACATCAAGAAATCCTAGAAATGGAGAAGTAGAAGGAAAAGATTATTATTTTGTTACTAAAGAAGAATTTGAAGAAAAGATAAAAGAAGGAAAATTTTTAGAGTATGCAATATATAATAATAATTATTATGGAACTCCAAAAGATAAAATAGAGGACTATTTAAATAGTGGTATTGATGTAATACTTGTAATAGATATTCAAGGAGCACTTAATATAAAAAAATTAATACCATCTGCTTTATTTATTTTTATAATGCCACCAGATATGAAAACATTAAAGCAAAGATTAATAGGCAGAAAAACTGAAACGAAAGAAAAAATAATTGAAAGATTTACAACTGCTTATAATGAAATAAATAATGTAAAAAAATATAACTATGTGGTAGTTAATGATGAAATAGACAATGCAGTAAGTAAAGTTAAAGCAATAATAAAAGCAGAGAAATGTAGAGTCGATAGAATAGAAGAAATAAATTTAGAAACAAAAGAAGAAATAATACATGAAATATTAATTGATAAAGAATTTGATAATAACGAAATGGAGATATAATATGAAACGTATTAGTGATGAGTGGAAAGATTATGAATGTATAGATGCTGGAAATGGCGAAAAACTAGAAAGATGGGGAACAATAATTCTTAGAAGACCAGATCCACAAGCAATATGGAATGTAGAATATAATGATTTATGGAAAAAAATAGATGGTCATTATTTTAGAAATAATAAAGGTGGAGGGGAATGGAAATTTTATAGTAAACTACCTGAATATTGGACAGTTAAATATAAGCATTTAACATTTAAAGTGAGTCCCACAAATTTTAAACACACAGGGCTTTTTCCAGAACAAGCAACAAACTGGGATTTTATGATGGATATGATAAAGAATGCTAAAAGACCTATAAAAGTACTAAATTTATTTTCGTATACAGGTGCTGCAACAATGGCTTGTTCTAGTGCAGGAGCAGAAGTTGTACAAGTTGATGCATCAAAGGGTATGACTGAATGGGCAAAAGAAAATAGAGATTTATGTGGTCTTCAAAATAATAATATTAGGTTTATAGTAGATGATTGCCTAAAATTTGTTGAAAGAGAATATAGAAGAGGAAATAAATACGATGCAATAGTAATGGATCCACCTAGTTATGGAAGAGGTCCTAATAAAGAAGTATGGAAATTTGAAAATTCAATATATGAATTAATAAATGCATGCGTAAAAATATTAAGTGATAGACCATTATTTTTTTTAATTAATTCATATACTACAGGTATATCATCAACTGTACTTGAAAATATTTTAAAAACAACTATTTTACCACTTTATCCAAATGGAAAAGTAGATGCAGGTGAAGTAGGTCTTAAAATTACAAGAGATAATTTAGTATTACCATGTGGTATATATGGAAGGTATATATCTAATGATTAATATAATATATGAAGATAACCATTTATTAGTAGTAGAAAAACCTATAAATATACCTGTACAAGAAGATAATAGTAAAGATTTAGATTTTTTAACTATGTTAAAGAATTATATAAAAAAAAGAGATAACAAACCAGGTAACGTTTACTTAGGGTTAGTACATAGATTAGATAGACCAGTAGGTGGAATAATGGTGTTTGCAAAAACTAGTAAATGTGCATCTAGACTTAGTGAACAAATAAGAAATAAAGTATTTAAGAAAAGTTATTATGCTGTAGTAGAAAATAAAATAGAAAAAGAAGGCAAATTTGTTGATAAACTTTTAAAAGATACTAAACAAAATATAGTGAGAATAGATAAAAATGGTAAATTATCTAGTTTAACATATAAATTAATAAATTATAAAAATAATTTATCCTTAGTTAAAATAGATTTAGAAACTGGTAGATCACATCAAATAAGAGTACAATTTTCATCAAGAAATTATCCACTTTACGGAGATCAAAAATATAATAAAAATTCTAAAGTAGGAGAACAAATTGCGTTATTTTCTAATTCTATTACCTTTAATCATCCAATTACAAAGGAAAAATTAACTTTTGAATTAGACTTACCTAATAGAAAACCATGGAATATATTTAAATAAATTTTAAGTTTTATAATAAAATGAATACTTTTTAATTAAAGTATTTTTTATTTCATACAATTAATTGGTGATATAGTGAAAAAAATATATTCATTATTTTTATTAATAATTTTTACATGTATTTTAAGTTATACAACGGTAAATGCATCTAAATTAGAATTGTTAGGTAAGGTAATTTATTTAGACGCTGGACATGGAGGTCTTGACCCAGGCACAATTTATAAAAATATATATGAAAAAGATATAAATTTAATTATTTGTGAAAAATTACAAAAAATATTAGAAAAAAATGGTGCTATAGTATACCAAACAAGGTATGGAGATTATGATTTAAGTAATAATAATACGAATACTAGAAAAAAAAGCGATTTAAATAATAGGGCAAAAATAATAAATGAATCAAATGCAGATATATATATATCGATACATTTAAACTCTATTACTTCATCAACTTGGAGTGGCGCTCAAGTATTCTATGATGATATAAATGACAAAAATAAAATCTTTGCGGATATAATGCAACAACAATTAAAACAAGATTTAAAAACTAATAGGGAAGTAAAAGAAATAAAGGATATTTTATTAAATAGAAAAGTTACCATACCTGGGATATTAATTGAAGCAGGTTTTTTATCTAATCCAAATGATAGATACTTATTAAGACAAGATGATTATCAGGAAAAAATAGCTAATTCAATAAAAAATGGATTAGTAAAATATTTTAATAGTTAAATAAAAGTTTAATTAATCTATTTTAATATTATAACTTTTTTTTACATATACTTTTTGTAGGTGAACTTATGAAAAAAATATTATTAGTTTTAATCCTTTTAATACCTATAAAAGTATTTGGAATAGAAACAAGTGCAAGAAGTGCAATTTTAATGGATATAGATAATAATAGAATACTTTATAATAAAAATATTGATGAAATTAGAAGTGTTGCAAGTATATCAAAAATAATGACTGCCGTTATTGCAATAGAATCAGGTAAATTAAATGACAAAGTAATAGTTGGAGATGAAATAAAAGAGGCATATGGTTCAGGTATATATATAACTGAGGGTGAAGAGTTAACACTTAAAGATTTAGTATATGGCTTAATGCTTAGAAGTGGTAATGATGCAGCTTTAGCAATTGCTAAATATGTAGGTGGTAGTGTAGATAATTTTGTAAAACTTATGAATAATAAAGCAAAAGAGATAGGTATGAGTAAAACTACGTTTAATAATCCAAGTGGACTAGATGAAGAGAAAGGAAACTACTCAACTGCGAGAGATATGGCACTTCTTACAAGTTATGCTATGAAATTGGATGATTATAGAACTATTACAGGAACAAAAAAATACAACCTAAAAACTAATAAAAATACATATAGTTGGATTAATAAAAATAAATTATTAACAAGTTATAAGTATACTACAGGGGGTAAAACAGGTTTCACAGAAATTGCTAGACGTACTTTAGTGTCTACAGCATCAAAGGATAATATAAATTTAGTAGTTGTAACACTCAATGATGGAAACGATTGGAAAGATCATCAAGATTTATTTGAATATGGATTTAACAATTACACCAATATTAATATATTAAAAAAAGGTAAAATAAATATATATGATGAAAAATATTATAGTGATTATGAATTATATATAAAAAATGATTATAATTATTTAATAGAAAATAATGAAAAAGATTCATTAGTTATTAAATATCAACTAGAGAAAAAAAGGGAAATAATTGATGGAGAAGAAGTTGGTACTGTAAATGTATATTTAGGTGATAAAAAAATATATGAAGAAAACATATATGTCAAAGTGTTAGAAACAAAAAGTAAAAAGTCATTTTTTAGTAAAATCATAGATTGGATAAAAAAATTATGGTAAATATAATTTGGTTTACACTAATATTAATAGGTATAGGTTATTCTTTTTTTACAAATAACTTAGAATTAGCAAACACAACGATTATGGAAAGTGCTAATGTTAGTTTAGACATGCTATTTAAAATATTTCCTGCAGTTGCACTTTGGATGGGTCTTACAAAAATAGCAGAAGAATCTGGGTTACTTACTAAAATGTCAAAAAAATTAACTCCTTTTTTGTCAAAATTATTTCCCGAAATACCAAAGGGACATGAATCACTTGGATTAATTGCAAGCAATATGGTGGCAAATATTTTTGGACTTGGAAGTGCAGCAACACCATTTGGTTTAAAAGCAATGACATCTCTTCAAAAATTAAATAAGAAAAAAGATACAGCAAGTTCATCTATGATAACCTTTTTAGTAGTAAATACTAGTGGTCTTACAATAATACCAACTACAATTATTTCACTTAGAATGATGTATGGAAGTGTGAATCCTACTAGGATAGTTTTGGCTTGTATAATTAGTACATTTTTTTCAACATTAGCAGGAATCATAATAGATAGAATTTTAAGAAGGAGGTATAAAGATTAACTATATTTCAAATTTAATAATTCCTTTTTTAGTAGTATTTATAATTTTTTATGGTTGTAAAAAAAAAGTAGATGTATATGATACATTTCTTAATGGAGCTAAAGAAAGTTTTTCAATGATATTAAATTTATTTCCAACATTTATAGCAATGATTTTAGCAGTCAATTTATTTATAAATAGTGGATTTTTACCTGCTATCTTAGAATATTTACGCCCTTTTCTTTCCTTTTTAAAAATACCAGTAGAAATTTTACCACTTGCAATAATTCGTCCAATATCAGGTAGTGCATCACTTGCATATTTAAATAATATTTATTCGACACATGGTCCAGATAGTTTTTTAGGTTTACTTGGTTCAGTTATGCAAGGAAGTACAGATACAACATTTTATGTAATAAGTCTTTATTTTGGAAGCATAGGTATAAAAAAAATAAGGTATAGTTTAATTGCAGGACTCTTTGCAGATTTAATTGGAATAATTGCAAGTATTATAGTAGTAAATTTACTTTTCAATTAAAATAATGTATAATGTTCTTTGGTGAGATTTATGGAACGCTTGCAAAAGGTAATAGCACTCTCAGGATATTGTTCAAGAAGAAAAGCAGAAGAATTAATTCAAAAAGGTCAAGTTAAAGTTAATGGACAAATAGTAACACAAATGGGAGTTAAAGTTAGTAATAACGATTTTATTGAAGTAGAAGGAAATCCTATAAATGAAAAAGAAGAAAAAGTATATTATATACTTAATAAACCAAGAGGTATAGTAACTACAACAAATGATGAAAAAGGAAGAAAAACAGTAGTAGATTTAATAAAAACTGAAAAACGTATATATCCAGTAGGAAGACTTGATTACGATACAACAGGACTTATAATTTTAACTAATGATGGAGAACTTACTAATTATTTAATTCATCCAAAAAATAATATAGAGAAAGTATATGTAGCTAAACTAAAAGGGATAATTTTAAAAGAAGATTTAAATAAAATATGTAGTGGTGTATTTATAGATGGTAAAAAAACTAGTAAAGCCAAAGCAAAAATACTTAGAGTAGATAAAAAAACAAATACTAGTGTTGTAGAACTTATAATTCATGAAGGAAGAAATCATCAAGTAAAAAAAATGTTTGAAGCAATAGGATTTAACGTATTAAAATTAAAAAGAGAAAGCATTTCTTTTTTAACACTTGATGGATTAAAATCAGGAGAATATAGACCTCTTAGCATTAAAGAAGTAAAAATGTTATATGGTGAAAAAAATAATTAATTGTCGAAAATTAAATGAATTTAAAAGTCGAAAAAAATAAAAAATTTTATTGATTCAGATTATTGACAAATAGGTAAATATTTTACTTATTTGTCTTTTTTTGATAACATTGATAACAATAATATATCTAATAATTCCTTTAGATTTATGAACGAATCAATTCAACAGCGTTTTATATGAATAAATTAAAGTTATATTTGACAAATAAAATGTATATAAAATAGAATATGAATTAATAATATTGACAAAAATTTATGGCTTTGATAAATTAATATTGTAGACGATAAGTATAGGAGGATATTGATATGATTAATAGAAAAGGTTTTACATTAATAGAATTATTAGCAGTCATAGTTATTTTAGCAATCATTGCTCTAATAGCAACCCCAGTTATTTTAAATATTATTAATAGTGCTAGAGCAAATGCTAAACAAAGATCTGCTGAATTAGTATATACAGGAGTTCAATATGCATATGTTTCTGCTATGTATGGTGGAATTGAAGGAACTTATGTAGCTAATCCAAGCTTAGAAGATATTAAAAAATATTTGAATGTAGATAATGTAGATAAAGAAAACAAAGTTACATTCGATAAAGAAGATGCACCAGAAATGCTTAAAATAGAAACAAATGATGGAGCATACTGTGAAGTAACTATAGAAAATGGATTACAAGTTTCATGTTATTCAAGTACAGAAAAAGAAAATGCAAAACATTACTTTACAAAGTATGTACAAACTGATTCAGAAGTTGCAGATGTTAATCCGGTATCATTTGCAACTGATAGTTGGCATACAATACAAAAAGCTGTCAAATCAGGAAATTATCCATACAAAGTTGGTGATACCAAAACTGTAGAATTAACTGATTTTGGGACATTCACATTAAGAGTTGCCAATACATCAACACCAGATGATTGTAAAAAAGAAGGCTTTTCTCAAACTGCATGTGGATTTGTTGTTGAATTTCAAGATATTATCACAATTCATGTTATGAATGAAATTGATACAAATAAAGGTGGCTGGCGAGATAGTGATATGCGTAAATACATAAATGACACTATTTATAAAGCTTTACCTACTGATTTACAAAATGTAATAATTGGTACATTTGTAGTATCAGGATATGGAAGTGAAGATAGTAGTAATTTTGAAACAACAGATAAGTTATATTTATTAGCAACAGCAGAAATATGGCTAGATGGAATAAGTGATGATACAGCACGAGACAAAACAAGACAATTAGATTATTATGCTCAAAAAGGTGTAACTAAAAGCAATTATTCTGAAGCCATTAAGCCTAACTATTGGTGGTTGCGCTCATCTAATTCTGGAGATAATAGATATTTCTCCAGAGTTGGTGCGGTTGGGGATTGGGACTATGACTATAGTGATGCTACTCTTGGTCGTGGTGTCTCTCCAGCTTTCCGAATTGGATAATATGATAAAAAAAATTATAATTTATTATTATATTAAATAAAAAAATTGATATATTTAAGACTATTGACAAAGTAATTTTGTTAATAGTTTTTTATTTTTGTGAAGATGTACAATAAATATATATACAAAGTTGACTCTACTTTATGTGTGTATGAATTTAAGGAATTTGCACTACTATTTTTTTTAAAATAAAAGAAAAATAAGTAAAAATATTTACCTATTTGTCAATAGTCTGAAATCAAGAATTTTCTTGATTTTTAATTTCTTCAATAGCGTTAGTAGGACACCCTTCCATAGCATCTGTAGCATCCTCTTCATATTCTTCAGGTATCTTATCTATTTTAACTTGAGCAAAACCTTCATCGTCAAACTCAAATACTTCGCTTGCATTTCCAACACATTGACCACAGCCAATACATAAATCTTTATTAACTTTTAACTTCATATAATAAACCTCCAATCTATAGTTAAATTATAAATAAAAATAAACAAAAAATCAAGTTAAATATTTAAATATTTTTAAAAGTATGATATCATAATAATAGGTGATGATATGGCTAGTAGAATGGAACGCTATTATAAAGAAGAATTAGTCTCTGAAGGCCGTAGTTCAAGAAATAAAAACTTATATAAACAAATAGAAGATTTAGATAGTAATTATAATATAGAAGATGTAGTGTCAATAGAGAATGCTAATGAAGTAGATATTTCAAAAGTAAGAGAAATGATAAAAGATAGAGAAAGTTATAAGAAACAAAAAGAATTAGATAGAATTTTAAATGTAGAAAAAAAATATGACGAACCAGTACAAGAGAAAGAACAAAAAGAAATAAAAACAGAAGAAAAAAATTATGATATCAATAGTATACTTAATAAAGCAAAAGAATCAGAACCAAAAAAAGAAGAATATCATTCTTTAGGAGAAACGCAATATAAATTTTTAAGAAGTTTAAATAAAAAGGGTAAAACTTACGAGTTAGAAAAGGAAGAGGAAGAGTTAAAAGACTTAATAAATACCATTACATCAAAAACATCACTAAATAATTTAAAAGAAGAAATTAAAGAAATAAAAGAAGAAAATTATACAGGACAAAATATAGACAAAGAAGAACAAAAAAATAATGTAAAAGAACAAAATGACAGCGAATTTGATGATGATGATGTTGGATTATTAGATGAATTAAAATCAAATACAATGATAGGTGATGCCTCTTCTATAAAGAAAATAATTAGTGATGAAAAACGTATGGATGATACAGGTACCATGGATAAAACATTTTTAACAAGTAGTATGGGATTTACACAAAAAGATTTTGAAGAATTTAAAGATATGAATAATAATATAAAGAAAAGTAATAAATTTATAATTATATTAATATCAATAATTGCAATATTAATAATTGCTGTCGTATTATTTATAATATTAAAATGAGTAATTAACCTTTACTCATTTTAATTTTTATACATATAAGTAGTGCTAAAAGCGTACAAACTATACTAATAGAAATAGGAATAACATTAATCATTAAATTATCTAAATTTATATTATATTTTGAAATATATATAGTTAAAAAAATAATTAATCCACATATAATAAAATAAATTATATTTTTATTTTTAATATTAAATGCAGAACGAATAGATCTGCTTATAAAATAAATTATAAAAATATTTAAAATTAAAATATCAAATATTACTTGCATAATTAGTATACTTTCAATTCTTGATGTTAATCCAACTATAGAAACATGTTTTAAAACTAAAAATTGTGGATATTCATATAAATTACAAAGTTCATAACTAAATACTGATATTGTTTGGAATATAATAATAAATACAGAAAAAGTGGAAACTAAATAAGATAAAAATAATGTTTTTTTAATTTTAGGATTTTCTATTTTTTCTTTAGGTATAATAGTTAAAAGTAAAATTGGAATAGTATTAAAAGCGTAAAATGAGTTTAATCCTTTAACATAATTTAATGGTGAACTAATAAATATAGGTTTAATATTAGAAATTTTTATTTGTGGGATTAAACCAATAAAACTAAAAATTAATAGTATTATACTTATATAAAATAAAACTGTGCAACACCTAGAAATAACGTTAATTCCTTTAGTTAATATATAATAAGTAACAATCATAAATGCAATACTTATTGCTAAAAAAGGTGTTCTAGTTAAAAATTGACTTTGAACAAAATTATTTAAATTTAAAAAGTTCAATACACATATAAATCCAAATAAAATAATAAATAAAATAATAATAAATATACCAAATTTTTTTTTGAATAATTTTATTATTTTTTCTGATAAATCTAATTTAGGTTTATAGTTCATAATATAATCCGTAAGAATAATTAAAATTATAGCAGGTATTATACTTAGTAAAGGAATTATCCATGAGTCCTGTTTCATTACATTTATAAGGGCATTAAATGTAATTCCTATGAGAAGAGCTCTTGTAATAAAGAAATTTAAATTTGCAAATTCAAAATTACTTATTTTACTTTTCATCTGTAACCTCCAAACTATTTTTAGATGATACTTTATTTTTTATAATTAAATTACTTTTGATATTTATTTTAATGTCACCTAAATTATCATTCCAATTTTCTTTTACTTTTTCATAGAATTTAGGATAATTTTGATAAAATTTCAATCCAAAACCAAATATATCTGTTTTATTTTTTACAGCAAGATTAATTGCCTTTTTTACTTTTTCTTTAATTAATTTATTGTATTTATCTTCAAGTTCTTTCATTAAACTTTCTTTTTTTAAATTTATATCACCTTTAATTTCATATATTTTTGCTTCTCCACTTAAATTAATATCAATAATTGGTTTATTATTTTTAACACTTACTTTAACATCAGAAGAAAATGAAGTTGTATCAACAACAACATATCCATCATCATAATCAACAGTTAAATATGATTCACTTATTTCATTATTAATCATATTAATACCTAAACTTTCATCTTTATCTGCCCAATCTACTAGTTTATCATTTTTAAATATTGCAAAACCTCCTAATTTTACATATGCTTTAGGTGAACTTGTTTCTAAATTTTCAGTAGAACTTCCTTTTTTTATATCGCCTTCGATTTTTATTGAATTTATTACAGGTTCAATACCACTTCTAAGAATTTTAGATACAAGTTCATCAAAATTCATATTTGTAATTGAACCTTGAAGATTAGAGGTAGAATTAAGATTATCTATTATTCCCTGAGATGGAAAATTAGCTAAATGAGTTGTTATTTTTAATATATCCTTTGCTTTATCATCTTTAGAAATAATAACGGAAAACTTATTTCTAGAACTCGAGTATCTTAAAAAGAAATCAATAGCATTTTTTAATCCATCTTTTGCAACTTCTTCAGATATAATAAGAACTGAAAAACTATTTAAATATAATTCTTTTGGAGATATCAATCCAACATTTTTAAATGCTTCATATATTGATTCTCCACTTCCTGAATAGACTACTATTTGAGATTCAATTGATGAATTATCATTGCTAGTTTTTGGTGCATTTGAAATAAGTGCACTTACCTCATATTTACCCTTATTTTTATCAATTGCAACACCTGTTACAATGGCATAATCATTTAATTCTTTATAATTGAAACATCCTGTTAAAGAAAATAAAATAATTAAACTAATTATTATTTTCTTCATAATTATCACCCATCCTTTTTATGTTATCAGTTAAATATTCAGGTCTATTTTTTAAATCTTTTCTTGATAATCTTATAACGCTATCTTTTAGGTTTTTAAGTTTTAATGGACTAAATGGTGTTAAATATGGAACCCCTAAACATTCTAAACTTGCAAGTTTAGCAACAAAAATAAAGAAACTTATCATAACTCCAATTATTCCAAAAAAAGTAGCAGCTATTATAAAAAGTATTCTCCATTCTCTAATTGCATCTATAATATCTACATCATAAAAAACTAGTTCTGAAAGTGATGTAGTTGCTACAACTATAATTACTATTGGGGATACAATTCCAGCAGCAACCGCTGCATCTCCTAAAATTAAGGCTCCTACTATACTCATTGCGCCACCTGAAAAACTTGGTACATGTACATCAGCTTCTCTAAGCACTTCAAACGTTAAAACAAATATGACAATTTCGATTGCAGTCGGAAATGGAACTCCATCCCTTTGAACTGCTAGAGAAATGAGTAACTGATCTGGTAGTATTTCTTGATTATAGGTCATAAGTGCTATATATAAAGCAGGAAATAAAAGTGCAATATAAAAACACATAAGTCTAATTAATCTATTAAATGTAACATTAAAAGGTTTTTGATAATTATCTTCTGGTGAATGAATATAATCCACTAAAGTGGTAGGAAGTATTAATACAAAAGGGCTATTTTCAACAAGTATAACAATTTTTCCATTTAATAACGCACTACATGCTTGATCTGGTCTTTCTGTACTAAGCATTTTTGGAAATATACATTTTTGTTCTTTTTCGATTAATTCCCTAATATATCCACTATCTAAAATACCATCTATATTAATTTTATTTAAACTATCAATAATTTTTTCTACTCTTTTTTTATCTGCAATATCTTTTATATAAGCAACAGTTACTTTAGTTTTAGTTCTAGTTCCAATATTAGTATCAGTAAACCATAAATTATAATCTTTAATTCTTTTCCTAATTAAGCCTAAATTCATATTATGATTTTCACCAAAACTATCTTTAGGACCTCTTATTATGGTTTCACTAGTAGATTCAGTAACACCTCTATCAAGTTTGTTTTTTGTTTCAATAACTATTGCTTTAGTATTACCATCTACAACAATTACAGTAAAGCCACTAGCTAGATAAAAAAACATATCTTCATATGTATCGCAAGATTTCATATTACTGCTAAAAATACTATTTTTTACCAAATTATAAAATGAATCAAAAACCTTTTTTTTATCAATATTAATAATAGATTTATTTAAAAAATCACTTATTTTATCATCACTTGACACACTTTCAAGAAATATATAACCTATTCTATTTTTATTTTTTTCAATAATTCTTGTAACAATATCTCCACTTTTACCATTCATTTCATTAATGACTTCAAAAATTTTATCAATATTATTATCTAACTTCATATAATTCACCTATGGTTATTATTAACAATTATTTAAAAAAATATAAACCTATATCATTTTTTTTTTTATTATGATATAATATTTAAGAATAAAGGAGGTACAAAATGACATTTGAATTTGACAAAATAATTGAACTTTCAAAAAATATAATAGATGTTTTGCTTGTTTGGCTTGTATTATATTATGTGTTAAAAAGTTTAAGTAAAAATGTAAAAATGGTATTATTATTTAAAGGAATATTATTTATATTCATTTTAAAAATACTTAGTGATATATTTGATTTAGTAACTATAGGATTCTTACTAGATTATGTAATAGAGTGGGGAATATTAGCACTTATAGTTATATTTCAACCAGAAATTAGAAATGTTTTAGAACAATTAGGAAGAAGTCAATTGCTTGGAAGACATAAGGTTCTTACAGTAGATGAAAGAGAACGTGTAGTTTATGAAATCGTTAGCGCTATGGATTCACTTAGAAAAACTAGAACTGGTGCGTTAATAATAATAGAAAGAGATAATAGTTTAAATGACTATATTCAAAAAGCTAAAAAAATATATGCAGATATTTCTAGTGATTTACTAATGTCAATATTTTTCCCTAATAATCCACTTCATGATGGTGGTGTAATTATACAAGGAGATAAAATTACATGTGCAAGAGCAGTATTTCCAACAAGTGAAAATACTAGATATATAAAAAGATTGGGTACTCGCCATAGAGCAGCTTTAGGTATTGCCGAAATAACAGATTGTATCGCTCTTATAGTTTCAGAAGAAACAGGACGTCTTTCAATGGCAATAAATGGAGAATTACAATATAATCTTACTCCAGATGAAATTAAAGTTATGTTACTTGAGGAATTAAATCCTAAAAGATCAATATTGATTGAAGAAGATGAGGAGGAAACACCTGATGAAAAAGAAAAATAATTTTATTAAAAATATATTCAATTTCTTCGACAATCATGTAATATTACCAATAACAAGATTAGTATTTAGAATAACTAAAAAACTTAGTATTCCAAATAAAAAATTTGAAACATGGTTATCAAAACAATCTACATTATTATTTATATCGCTTTTTGTAGCAATTGGAATTTTTATAGTAGTTGATCAAAAAATAATTACATTTTCAGGTCAAACTGCTGAAGTATTAAAAGATCAAAAAATAAATGTTAAATATAATGAAGAACAATATGTAGTTGAGGGTCTTCCTGAAAAAGTTGATGTAACTTTAATTGGTAGAAAAGCAGAACTTTATATAGCAAAGCAATCTAAAAGTAGTGGTGTTACTATAGACTTAAGTGGACTTACACCAGGAACACATAAAGTTAAAATTGAATATGGTAAAGGACTTTCTGATATAGAGTATAATGTTAATCCAAGTGAAGCAACTGTAATAATTTACGAAAAAGTGTCTGAAACAAGAACTCTTTCTTATGATATATTAAATGATAATAAACTTGATTCAACATTAATAATTAATAGTGTTAAATTAGGAACAACTGAAGAGCCAATAAACGAAATTTCACTTAGAGGTGCTGAATATAAAATAAATCAAGTAGCAACCGTTAAAGCGCTTATAGATATGGATAATTTACCTAAAAAAGAGGCAGGAGTACAAACTTTAAATGATATAACACTTAAAGCATATGATAGTGCTGGAAATGTAGTAGATGTTGAATTTGTACCTAACAAAATAAGTGCAGAAATTGAATTATCATCACCAAGTAAAACAGTACCACTTAATTTTGTACCTAAAGGAAATTTAGCAAATGGTAAAGCTATAAGTGGATATACATTCAGTCAAAATGAAATTACTATATATGGAGATAAAGAAACTCTTGATGGTATAGATAGTATGGATGTTGAAGTAAATGTAGATAATTTATCTAGTGATACAAGTTTTAGAGCTGAAATTAAAAAGGTTAGTGGTATTAAAACAATGAGTGTTAATTATGTAACAGTATCACTTAAAATAACTGATTCATCATCAACACCAGTTCAATTTAAAATACCACTTACAGGGATAAATGTAAGTGAAGGATTAATTTCTCAACCAATAGATGATGACAATGGATTTATAATTGTAGAAGTTCAAGGTGCATCGAGTGTAATATCTACAATAAATCAAACAGATATTACAGCATACGTTGATTTAAAAGGCTTAGATATTGGAAGATATACAAGAGAGGTAATTGTTAAAGGAACTAATCCACTTGCAACATATAGGCCAAAGAGAACGGAAGCAACGGTAGATATTTTATCAAGAACTTAAAACAAATAAAAAGAGTATCAACTCTTTTTATTTTGTTTCAATATGGTTAAATAGTATTCCTAAATTAATTAAACCACATATACCTACAATAATATATACTATTTTAGTAAGCATTGATTCTCCAAATAACCATTCAACTAAGTTGAAATCAAAAAAACCAATTATTCCCCAAACAATTGCTCCTATTATTGTAAATACTAAACAAATTTTTTGTAATGTTTCCATAAACTCATCCTTTCTATTATTTTTAATATTTACAATTTTTTCTTATTTATTCATATTTAATATTTTAATCCATATACTTAATTGAAAAAATGAGGTGAAATATGAAAAAATTAATTATTTTTTTGTTAATTGTTATGTTTTTATCTGGATGTGGTAAAAATAATGAAAAGGACATAATAAAAGATTTAAGTAAAAAAATAAATAATACAGATGCATATCATATGACAGGAACTTTAGAAATATATAGAAATGAAGAGAAATATACATATGATGTTGATTCATCATATAGAAAGCAAGATAACTATAAAGTAAGTTTAATAAATAAAAATAATAATCATGAACAAATAATATTAAAAAATGAAAAAAATGTTTATGTACTTACTCCAGCACTTAATAAAAGTTTTAAATTTCAAAGTGATTGGCCAAATAATAACTCACAAATATACTTATTGCAACCAATAATTGCTGATATAAATAATGATGCAGATAAGATATTTGAAAAAGATGGTAATGGATATATAATAACAAGTAAAGTTAATTATGGAACAGAACGAGATTTTAAAAATCAAAAAGTATATTTGGATAAGGATAAAAATATAACAAAGGTAGAAGTATTAGATAGTAATAAAAATATTAAAATGAGACTTATAGTAACAAATATAGATTATAAAGCAAAATTTGATGAAGATTATTTTGATATAAATAGATATCAAAAAGAGATACAAAATAATATAGAAAATCAATCATCTAGTGAAAATAAAACTTCAACATTAACTGAAATAGTGTATCCTATGTATTTGCCAATTGATACTAAATTAACTGGAGAAAATATAATTAAAACTGATGACGGAGAAAGAGCTATACTAACTTTTGGTGGAGAATCATCATTTACAATAGTCCAAGAAACTTTAAAAGATACAGCATCCACAAATTATGTATATGGAGATCCATACTTAATTTTAGATACTGTAGGAGCTATAACAGATTCATCTGTATCATGGATAAGTAATGGTGTAGAATATTCAGTTATGTCTGATGTTATGGACATTGATGAACTTTTAACAGTCGCTCAATCAGTAAGCGTAAAAGCTATATCAAAATAATTGAAAAAATTAAAAAATATGTGTATAATAATAACTGGTGATTGAAATGAAAGTAGCAAGAATAAAAGAAAAAAAAGTAGAAAAAAATAATAAAATAGAAATTTCTCAAAATGAATATTCAATAAAAAAAATAATATTAACTTTAGTTATAGTAGCAGCAGTTTTCTTTTTGTTTTATTTTATAACTATATTAATAGTTAAACCAAATGAAAAAACTCAAGATGAAAATAAAACTCCTGTAATACTTGACCCAACTTTAATAACTCTTAATCATTTACTAGATAGAAAAGAAAATGAATATTATGTACTTGCTAGTAAAAGCGATACAAAGCCAAATTTTAATGATATATATGATGGTTATTTATCAGACTATAAAAATAAGGAAGAGGCACTTAAAGTATATAAAGTTGATTTGAGTGATTCATTTAATGATAGTTATAAAGGTGAAACTAATATAACTAATGATTTAGGAGAATTAAAAGTAAATGAAGATGTATTGTTCAAAATAAAAGACAAAAGTATAGTTGAACATTATATAGGATCTACTGATATAATAGA